>CANQER010000050.1 GCA_947595415.1 uncultured Bacilli bacterium | reverse complement strand
AATATATCAGTAAAAGTAATAAATAATAATAGTTTGGAAAAAGAAGAAACAAAAGAAGGAGTGGAAACATTAGATATAGATTTACCAACGTATAATCAAGATATAACAGAAAAAACAACAGGTAGTGTAAATGTAACAATAACATATCCAAGTGAAAAAGAAGAAAACTGGATATATGAATATCAAAAGTATACAGATGAAATAGGAGATGAATGGACAGAAGTAAAAGAAGGAACTGATGTAGAAGTAAAATTTACAGAAAATGGAAAATTAGTGGCAAGAGTAAGAGATGCAGGAAATGAAAATAATACAGTAACAGCATCAATATATGAAGTAACTAATATAGAATATATAGAAAAACCAGTAATAAAGAATGGATTAGTACCAGTAAAAATAGCAGACAATGGAACAGTAACCAAAGCAGATACAAGTAAAGAATGGTATAATTATGAAAAACAACAATGGGCTAATGCAGTGTTACTAACAGATGACACATCATATGCTGATGGTGCGACAATAGAAGAAGAAAAAATAAAAGCATATTTTGTATGGATACCAAGATATAAATATAAGTTATTTAATGTAGAAAAATATACAGAAACAACAGAAAAGGAAAATAGACAACAAGAAATAAAAATAGAATTTCAAGGAATAAATGATACAGAAGAAAAAGGTGAAACAGAAGGTTCCTGGTTAACGCATCCAACGTTTACAACATTAGGAGTAAGTGGAATCTGGGTAGGTAAATTTGAAGTAGGATATAATCAAAATAGTGATACAAGTGGAGATATAACAACAAGTAGCTGGACAAAAGAAGGAGCAGCAGTATATAATTCATTATATACAAATGACTTACCACAAAAGATAATAATAAAACCAAATGTATATTCATGGAGAGGTCAAAGCATAAATACATTTTTCCAAGCATTATATAATTTTAATAGAGGATTAGATAGTCATATGATGAAAAATATGGAATGGGGAGCAGTAGTATACTTGTCCCATTCAAAATATGGAAAATATGGAAATGATTTATATAAGGATGCAAATAAAGAAATATATCAAAATAAGTCAAGTGATTTTTATACAGGAAATAGTAATGGAACACCAAGTCAAAGTGAAACAACAACTTCTCAATATGAGTGGAATGATACAATCAAAGGAAATGAAGGACAAGGATTCCTTGGGGCAGGAGCTTCTACAACAGGAAATATAACAGGAGTCTATGATATGTCAGGTGGGTCTTGGGAATATGTAGTAGGATATAAAAAAAATGGAGACATGAGTTATAGTGGATTTGCATCTGACCCAATTACCCAATATAAAGATATGAAAAAATACTTTGATGTTTATGATAATACTACAAATTCAAATAAGGATTATAGTAATAGAATCTTAGGAGATGCTACAGGAGAAATGGGACCATTTTATAGTGATGCTCTTCGTAGTAGTTGGTATGATGATTACGCTAGCTTCATCGTCTCTAGTAACCCATGGTTCAAACGTGGTGGTCTCTATAATGACAGTACTCATGCGGGAGTGTTCTATTTCAATATCTCTCAAGGTGGTGCAGACAATAGCACCTCTTCTCGCCTAGTCCTTTCCCCTTCATAAAACTGTCATTGACAGTTTTTATTTGAAATAATATAATATTATGTATACATACCACATATATTTCAAATAGTAAAGAAGGTGAATTATGAAAAATTTATACATTGATTTTGATGGTGTTATCGTTGATACCATAAATATGACATATGATATGATTCATGAATTAAAACTAGATTTCAACAACAAAGAAGAAATAGAAAGCTTTTATAGAAACTTAGATTGGAAACTTTTATTAAAAGAAACTCCAATTTTAAACGATAGTATAAATTGTATAAAAAAACTAATCGATAGTAACAAATTCGATATAAGTATCTTAACCCATGTAAACTCATTACATGAAATAGAAGAAAAAGTAAAATTTATTCGTAAATACTTCAAAGATATAACCATAATACCAGTTCCTAAATCAATCTCTAAAACAAAAATGATTCATACAGAAGGATCTATTTTAATCGATGACTACACAGAAAACTTAAAAGAATGGGAAAAAGAAGGAGGAATAAGTATATACTTCTCTCCTTTATTAAAATCAAAAGGATATAAAGTAATAAACAAACTAGATCAAATATTAGATATGGAATTAGTCTAAAGGAGATGATACAATGTACGATGTAATAATTATTGGAGCAGGACCATCAGGAATGACCTCAGCCTTATATGCTTTGCGTGCTAATAAAAAAGTCTTATTACTAGAAGAAAATACTTATGGAGGACAAATAATAAACGCTTATAAAATCGAAAACTATCCTGCTATTATGGAAATATCTGGTTATGATTATGCTACTAACTTATATAATCAAATAATAAAACTAAAAGCAGAAATAAAATATGAAAAAGTTTTAAAAATCACAAAAGATAAAACAATCACAACTAATAAAAATACCTATCAAGCTAAAAATATTATTATCGCAACTGGTACTAAAAATCGTAAACTTAATTTAGATGAAGAAAAACTAATAGGTAAAGGAGTTTCCTATTGTGCTACTTGTGATGGTAATTTTTATAAAAACAAAGTAGTCGCTGTAGTAGGTGGAGGAAATACTGCTTTAGAAGACTGTTTGTATTTATCAAATTTAGCTAAAAAAGTATATCTAATCCATCGAAGAGATAAATTTAGATCAGAGGCTAAATATATTGATGAAGTATCTAAAAAAGAAAATGTCGAAATTATATTAAATAGTAATATTGTTAAAATAAATGGTGAAGAAAAACTAGAAAATATTACTCTTAGTAATGGTCAAAATATTGTTTTAGATGGTCTTTTTATTGCAATAGGTAGAGATCCTAACAGTGAAATATTTAAAGATATTTTAAAAACCAATGAATCTGGTTATATCATAACTGATGGAGTAACTACTAATATTCCTGGGATCTATGTTGTAGGAGATGTTAGAGAAAAAAGCCTACGTCAACTTACAACAGCTGTTAGTGATGGATCAGTCGCAGCTAGTAAAATATTTTAGCACTCTATATTGACGAGTGCTATTTTTTGTGCTATAATGGTTGTGTTTGAAAAGTAAAGGAGGGATATTATGAATCAAAATCCTTATCAAGAATCATTAGAAAATGTTTTAGAAAAATATGGACGTGATATAGTTGCTGCTGTAAAAGATGGAAAAATAGACCCTGTTATTGGAAGGGATGAAGAAATTCGTTCTATTACTAGAATTTTATCACGTAAATCTAAAAACAACCCTGTTTTAATAGGTGAAGCAGGAGTTGGGAAAACTGCCATTGTTGAAGGTCTTGCTAATCGTATTGTAAAAGGTGATGTTCCAAACAGTTTAAAAAATAAAACCATTTGGGAACTTGATATGGGAGCTTTAATTGCTGGAGCTAAATATCGAGGTGAATTCGAAGAAAGATTAAAAGCTGTTTTAAAAGAAGTAAAAGACTCAAATGGTGATATCATCATGTTTATTGATGAAATTCATATGATTGTAGGAGCAGGTGCAATTGAAGGGGCAATGGATGCTGGAAATATGTTAAAACCTATGCTTGCTAGAGGAGAAATTCACTGTATTGGAGCTACTACTTTAAACGAATATCGTAAGTATATTGAAAAAGATGGAGCTTTGGAAAGAAGATTTCAAAAAGTATTAGTTAAACAACCAACTGTTAGTGATACTATAACTATTTTAAGGGGTTTAAAACCTCGATTTGAAGTTTACCATGGGGTAAATATAAAAGATAGTGCTTTAATTTCAGCTGCTAGTCTTTCAGATCGTTATATAACAGATAGATTTTTACCTGATAAAGCTATTGACCTAGTAGATGAAGCTTGTGCTACTATTAAAGTCCAAATGGATTCTGTGCCAGTTGAACTAGATAGATTGACACGTGAAATTTTAAAACTTCAAATTGAACATGAAGCTTTAAAAAAAGATCTAGATGAAACAGCTAAAAAAAGAGTTTTAGAGATAAAAGATCGTATTGCGATTTTAAAACAAGAGGAGTCTAAATTAAGAAGTGATTGGGAAAAGGAAAAAGATATAAATGATAAAATAAACAAGAAAAAAGAAGAGATAGAAAATGCTAATTTTAGGTTAGAGCAAGCAGAAAATGTCTATGATTTAGAAACTGCTGCTAAACTACGTCATGGAACAATTCCTTCTTTAGAACAAGAACTTAAAAATTTAAAAGAGAGTGATAAATCTAAAATTTTAAGTGATACTGTAACTGATGAAGATATTGCTTCTGTTGTTTCAAAATGGACTAATATTCCTGTTTCTAAACTAGTTAGTGGGGAAAAGGAAAAATTGTTAAATTTGAATAGTAATATGAAAAAACGTGTTAAGGGTCAAGATGAGGCTTTAAAATTAGTAAGTGATTGTATTTTAAGGGCTAGATCTGGTATTAAGGATCCTAATCGACCTATTGGTTCGTTTATCTTTTTAGGACCTACTGGGGTAGGAAAAACAGAGGTTGCTAAAACCCTTGCCTATGAACTTTTTGATGATGAACGACACATGGTTAGAATTGATATGAGTGAATACATGGAAAGTCATTCTGTGGCTAGATTAATTGGTTCTCCTCCAGGTTATGTAGGTTATGATGATGGAGGACAATTAACTGAGGCTGTAAGACGTAATCCATATAGTATAGTTTTGTTTGATGAAATTGAAAAAGCTCATAAAGATGTTTTTAATATTTTACTTCAAATACTAGATGATGGTAGAATTACTGATAGTCAAGGAAGAACTGTTGATTTTAAAAATACGATTATTATTATGACTTCTAATTTAGGTAGTCAGTATATTTTAGAAGGTATGGAAGATAGTGATCAATTAGTTATGGCTGAGTTAAGAAGTACATTTAGACCAGAATTTATTAATAGGATTGATGAAATAATTATTTTTAAATCACTTTCTAAAGATGTTGTTTATGATATATTAGATAATATAATTAAACAGTTAAATGAACGTCTTGGTAAAAATAATATTGAGATTGTTTTAACTGATAAAGCTAAGGATTATATTATAAATGAGTCATACGATGAGAAATATGGAGCTCGTCCTATTAAAAGATTTGTTTCACGTAACTTAGAAACTTTGATTGCGACTAATATTATTGAAGATAAAATTAAAGATAATATGAAAGTAACTATTGATTATGATGGTAGTTTAAAAATAATATAAGATAGTAAAAACCTCGTTTCTGTTTTTAAGAAATGAGGTTTTTAATTGGATTTTTTTATATTTTTTTTACTAGGTCCATTGATAATGTTTCCTTTTAAATCGAATCTAGATCCATGACAAGGACATTCCCATGTTTTATTAAATTCATTGAATACTAGTTCACATCCCATATGAGGACAGACTAAACTAACTTTTTGATCTTTATAAATTCCATAGTATTTATTATCTATTTTAACGATTTTGACGTCTTTATAAAAAGATTTGTCTTTTACTAGTTTACCTAATACATAACCATTTATATTGTTATAAATATTGATAAGGTTATTTTTAATTTTAATGATATTAGTACCTCGATTGGGATTAAATAAAGAAATGTAGTTGTTTTTTTTGTTTAAAATTAAATCACTTACTAGTTTTCCTCCTATATTAGAGTTTATCATTCCCCATTTGTTGTATCCTGTTGCGATATACATATTTTGTTTAATAAGACCTATAATAGGAAGGTAATCATTAGTAATTATATCTTGGTTTTGCCAGATGTAGTCTACTTTAAGATGGTATTTATTTTTGAATTTTTTGATCAATTCTTCATAGTTTTTTTGACTGTTTAATTTGGTGTTTATTATATGATTTATTCCTCCATATATGATATAGTCTTTATGATATCTTAAGGTTGATTTGTCTTTACCTATTTTTAGGTAGTTATAGTTATTTACATCCAAAGTTTTAGAGGCGATGATGTATTCTTTTTCGATATGGGTTTTGATAGGGAAAAATAAGGGTTTTAGGAAAAATGGGTAATTGCAAGCAATTACTATTTGTTTAGCTATTATGTCGTGTTTGTTGGTTTTAACTATAAAGTCTTTTTGTTTTATTATTTCTTTTGCGATTGTATTTTCATAAATAGGAATATTGATTATATCTTTAAGGCTATATAGGTATTTTAAGGGATGGAAAACATAGGTACTGGATGTTTTTATTCCATAAGGGGTGTTTGTTTTTTCAAATTTGATGTTGTATTTTTGGTAAAAGTTTATTAGGGTATCTATTTTTTTGTTGTCTTTTTTATTTGTTGTATAAATATAAGATTCACTACTTTTAAAATCACAGTTAATTTTGTGATTATTGATAATGTTTTTGATGTTTTCTAAGCCTTCTAGTTGAGATTTATAGTAAGTATAAGCTATTTTATCGTTATAAGTTTTAATTATATCGTATAGGATATCTTGGTTAGGGTTAAGTTTACCTGTTGTTTTAGAGGTTATGCCCATACCAATTTTGTCTTTGTCGATTATAGCTATTTTGTAGTTGGTATCTTTTAGATAGTAGGCTGTTGATATACCTGTAATTCCAGCTCCTATTATTAGAATATCTACTTTTAGGTTGTTTGGTAGGGGTTTTATTGGTTGTTTTGGTATATCAATTTGCCATAAGGATTTTTTTTGCATTTTATCACCAATATTATTATTACCCAAAAGTAAAAAAAAATAAAATTTAATTTATTTTTTTTCGAAAATGTTGTTATCTTGTTTTTCTGATTCTTCGATTGTTTCAGTATATTTTGTACAACTACTTTCGTCTTTGATGAAACAAGATAGACATTTATCATTAGATATTTCTTTGTCGATTATTCCAATTAGTATTTGGGTTAATGATATAACGAAGAATATTAGTAGTGCTGCGACTGCTTTTTTGATGAATTTTTTTGTGGCTTTTGATATTCTATCGTCATCACTTGATAATACAGCTTGAAAGAATTGGATCATTCCCATAATTACTAGGACAACTGGGGCAAGTATTTTGATTAGATTTATTACATTTCTAAATAGTCCTGGTAATTCAGGGGGAAGTCCTTCTATGCTTCCACATTTTATAAATGTTTCTTCTAAGGCTAAAACATTGGTTGGAATTAATAAAATTGTTAGTAATAAGATAGGTATTATTTTTTTCATATTATTTATAATCTTATATAATAAGATACTTCCTTTCTTGTTAGATTTATTTATATATAAATTTTAACATATATTTTTAATTATGTAAATGTTAGGGTGTAAAGTAGTAATTATTTATTGATAAATTATGGGTTTAGTGATAATATTATATATAGATAAAAGGTAGGTAGATAATGTGTTAGCAAATAGCAAATGGGGG
>CANQER010000049.1 GCA_947595415.1 uncultured Bacilli bacterium | reverse complement strand
TGTTTTATAATATAATTGGTGGTAGGAAAATGGATTTTTGCTATAGGTCTCTTTTTCTAAATATTAATATTATTTGATATAATAGAATACCTAAGCATGTATCCATTATTAAATCATAACATA
This sequence comes from uncultured Bacilli bacterium, assembly GCA_947595415.1. GTDB lineage: Bacteria > Bacillota_I > Bacilli_A > RF39 > UBA660 > CANQER01. The sequence continues at coordinate 7,355 of CANQER010000049.1, read as the reverse complement.
ATATTAATATATTTTGATTTGTGGTTATAAAGTATTTGAATAATGTTATTATTATATAAACGCTTGCAATAACATTTTCCCACTTTATAACTATTTTTTTGTCCAAAGATATTGACTTTTATATAAAATATGTTAAAATAGTTCGAAATTAAAGGAAATGGGTGATTTTTATGAATAAAACTTGGTTAAAAGTAAAATTTAATTATTTTCCTATTTCCTTATATGCTAAAAACGACTTATAAAAAAAGTCGTTTTAAAAATGGGGGTATATATGAAATCACGTATATTAAAAGGTAAATTATTAAAAATGGCTCAAAAGGAATTTTCACTTAGATCTAACAATATTGTAATAACAATCAACTTTAAATACCAAGAAGCTTATTTAATGGTTGATGATAATAAAAAAATATCAATAAACATTCAAAAAGCAGACAAATATTTCTAAAACTAGTTATAAAAATAATAAAACAAGAAAACCTACTATTAAACAGTAACCAACAAAATAGATAAGTTTGCCATTTTTAACTACGTCTTTAAACCATTTGGTTGAAAAATAAGTAACTATAAAACTAGCTATTAATCCAAAAATATAGTAAATAATCATATTAGTATCTAAACTTACAATATCAGGAATTCCTAAAAATAAGGTAGCTAAACTAATAGGTATATAAAGCATAAACGAAAACTTAAAAGCAACATCCCTTTTAAAATTTAAAAACATTGCACCTACTAAAGTAGCACCACTTCGACTAATTCCTGGAAACAAAGCAATCGATTGAAATAAACCAACAATTAAAGCATCTTTAAAAGTAATTTCATTACTTTTTTTATTTCCCTTAATATTTCTAATTAAAAATAAGAATAAAGCTGTTATTAAAAGAGCTAGGCCAACTACTTTAACACCAGATAATACACTTTCAATTGTATCTTTAAAAATAAGACCCAATATTCCAGCTGGAATAGTTCCTACTACAATTAATAGACAATATTTAAAATTGTCATAGTATTTAAGTTCTTTTGTTTTAAGATAACTAAAAAAATCTTTAATCAAATTAATAATATCTTTCCTAAAAAACAAAACAATCGCAAGTAAACTACCAAAATTAACAAGAATTTCAAAGTTTAAATCCAATGTATCTAAATTAAAAAGACTTTTTATAATCACCAAGTGACCTGATGAAGATACTGGAATTGGTTCAGTAAATCCTTGAATTATCCCTAAAATTATATATTTTATTATGTCTATTAAAATCATATCTAATCCTTTCTACTAATAATTATATACTATTTTATTAAATTAATAAATAAAAAAAAATAATTTTAATAAAATTAAATAGGTGATTAAATGGTGCGCTTGTTTTTATTTTTAATAGGGTTTGGATTTACTGTTTTAGGATCAGTTTATATAATAAGTTATTTGAATTTGATGACAATAGGGTATAATTTTTGGGAATATGTTAATTTTATAAGTAGAAGAGTAGAATGTCTTTATACATTTTTAGGATTTATAATTATTCTTCTTACAATATTTATACCTGGAGGAAAGAGTTATGAACTACATATATGATATTATGTTAAATTATTGTGATAAGTTGTATGATTTTTATGAGTGGAATTTAGAAGATGAATTAACCCATATAAGAAAGATTCCTTTGGTTAAAGTAAGTAGTGATGTATTAATGGATTTTAGAGATTTTGAGGTTAGAGTTAGTGATGATTTTCTACAAAAAATATATAATAAAACTGAAATTTTTGGAAAACAAGGAATAAGGGTTAGTAAATATAGTTTTCTAATTAGTGATGGTAAAGATATATTTGCTTTAAAACTAAATGATAAAGGATGTGTTGTAAAAAAAAGTCGTCTTGTGGTTGATGAAGAAGTTGATAGTCTAGAAATAGTTAGAAATGCTAGACATATAGATATTTTATATAGTAAGGGTAAGAAAAATATAAGTGATTGTTTTAAAACTCGTGAGGAAATTAAAAAGGAAGATTATATTTATAGTGAACTTGATAGACTAGTTTTAAAAAGAGATACTGAGAAGTTAAAATACTTATATTTGGAATGTTTTAATAAAAAAGAGGATGATGAAAGTAAAATAGTAAGCGATATAAAAAACAAATTGGTAACTGATTTTGATAACATATATTTAGATATTTACAATTTTTTTAAATTAACTTCTATTAAAAATAGCCATTAATATGGTACAATAAAATAGGAGGATGGGTATGAAAAAGATATTTATAATTTTAAGTTTAATTTTTTTAACTGGATGTGGAAGGGAAAGTTTAACTTGTACTTATACAAATGATAAGGATGGGATAAAATCTGAAGAAGTTATAACTACTAATTTTAATAATGATAAAATAGTAACTATGAAAGGAATAATTAAAACTACTTATGATGATCCTACTAATATAGATCTTTCTTATCAAACTATTAAATCAATGATGGATAGTATTAATACTTATGATGGAATTTCTGCTGTTTCTAGTAAGTCAGATAAGATAATTACGACAACTGTTAATATAGATTATCAAAAAGTAGATAAGGATGTTTTAGATAAACTTCAAATATCAAAAAGTGAAGTTAATGCAAGTAAAAAAGACGTTTTAAATAGTTATGAAAATGCTGGTTATAGTTGTAAATGATTATAACCTTTTATTGTAAAAAAAAATAGTATTTCATCTAAATTGGTTGAAATATTTGTGTAATATGATATAATTAATAATAGTCGTAAGGAGGTAGTTATGACTTTTGAATCAGTTATGGAATTAGTTAAAAAGATAATAGATGTTTTGTTAGTTTGGTTAGTCCTTTATTATATGTTAAAGAGTTTAAGAAAAAATGTAAAAATGATTTTACTTTTTAAAGGAATCTTATTTATTTTTGTCTTAAAGATTATAAGTGATTTACTTGACTTAGTAACAATTGGTTATATCCTTGATATTGTTATTATGTGGGGACCACTGGCTTTAATTGTTATTTTCCAACCAGAAATTAGAAATGTTTTAGAACAGTTGGGAAGAAGTCAATTACTTGGACGGCATAAATTGTTAACTGTTGACGAACGTGAAAAAATGGTTTATGAAATAATTGGAGCTGTTGATTACTTAAGAAAAAATCGTATTGGGGCTTTAATTGTTATTGAAAGAGATAATAGTTTAAATGATTATATTGAAAAATCGAAAAAAATATATGCAGATATATCTAGTGATTTACTTGTAGCTATATTTTTCCCTAATAATCCTTTACATGATGGAGGACTTATTATTCAGGGAAATCAAATTACTAGTGCAGGAGCTGTTTTCCCAACTAGTGATAATTTAAGAATAAGTAAACGTTTAGGTACAAGACATAGAGCTGCTTTGGGAATTGCTGAGATAACAGATTGTATAGCTATTGTGGTTTCTGAGGAAACTGGTCGTATTTCTGTAGCTATTAATAGTGAACTTAACTATAATTTAAGTATCGATGAACTTAAAATGCTTATTTTAGATGAATTAAAACCTAAAAAAATTATTGAATTTGATGAGGATACTAAAGAGGAAGTTGGTGATAACGATGAAGATGTTAAGTAAGTTCTTCCTTGGTATTTGGAAGTTTATTGATAAAAGGATAGTTGTTCCTATAACTAAACTTATTTTAAAAATTTCTAATAAGTTTGATAAATCTGGTAAAAAGTTTGAAAATTGGTTATCTAAATCAACTACTTTGTTGTTTATATCTTTGTTTTTATCAATTTTCATATTTATTGTTATTGATAAAGAGATTTTATCTTTTTCAGATAGTTCAGCTGAAATACTAAAATCACAACCAGTTGAAGTTATCTATAACGAAGAAGCTTATGTTATAGAGGGGTTACCTGAGACTGTGGATATTACTTTAGTAGGAAGTAGAGCTAATTTATATATAGCTAAACAAGCTTCTAATCATAAAGTAACTATTGATTTAACTGGTCTAAAACCAGGTAGTCATAGGGTTAATATTGAATATAATCAACCATCTTCAGTAATTGATTATAAGATAAACCCTTCAGTAGCTACTGTTTATATCTATCCTAAGATATCTAAGTCTAAAACTTTGACAGTTGATTTATTAAATCAAGATAGTCTTGATTCTAAGTTAAGTATCAAGGATGTCAAAATAGCTAGTGATAGTGTGGTAGTTAAAGGATCTGAAAAACAAGTAGAAGAAGTTGACAACGACTTTAAAAGATATTCCACTCAAAGCTTATGATAAAGAGGGAAATGTTGTTGATGTTGAGATTGTTCCAACTAAGATAGATGCTGAAATTGAGATTGTTTCACCTAGTGCTGAACTTCCAATTAAGGTTGTTCCTGTTGGTGAGGTAGCATTTGGTAAGGCGATTAGTTCAATAGAACTTAATGAAACTAAAGTTAAAGTTTATGGTGATGATGAAGTTATTAGTAAGCTTACATCTATACCTGTTGAAATTGATGTTTCTAATCTAACTGAGGATAAACAATTTAAAGTTGAACTTCCAAAACCAGTTGGTATTAAATCGATGAATATTAATAATGTTACAGTTGAAGTTAAACTTGAAAATGCTTCAGATAGAGTTATCAATGATATTGGAATTGAGTATCGTAACCTAGATAGTAAGTATACAGCTAAAGGACTTAGTGAAAATGATATTAAAGTATCTGTTACTTTAAAAGGTGTTAAGTCTGTTATAAAACAAGTAAAAGCTGAAGATATTAAAGCTTACTTGGATTTAAAAGGATATGTTGAAGGAGAATATGAAGTTGATGTTCAAATTGAGGGAACTGATCCTAAAATTCAATATATTGCTCTTACTAATAAGGTAAAAATACGAATAACTAAAAATTAGCTATAGAGATATAGCTTTTTTTTTGTAAAGTTTTGTCAAAAAAGGTAAAAAAAGATGAATTTGCCTTTTTTATTATTAAAAAAATGCTATAATAAGGGCAAGGTGATAACATGAATAGAATAGAAGAGGTTCAAGCTCGTGCTAGTATAAATGATTTAGCTATGTATGTAAATTTATCAAGTTTTGAGCAAGAAAAGATTTTTAAAACTTTAGAAGCTCAAGGTAAAAATGCTTTTACAATTAGGGATGAAATTTTTAGAGTTTTAGCTAATGGTGATCAATATATAGAAACTTATATCAGTTTGTTTGGAATAACTCCAAGTCTTAAGTATAAACAAGAAGTAAAAGAAATTTCTAATCAAAAAAGACTAGTTTATCCAAACAATAAGTCAGGATATACTAATGCCTTACAACTAGCTTTGATATCTGGATTGATAGGTGGTAGTATGATGATTGGACTAATTAATATCATTGCAAGATAAAGCTATTTTAGCTTTTTTTTATAATCATCTATGTAATGCTCTCCTTGACATTCTTTTGCACTTATGCTATAATAAAACTGCTCTAGGGATATCCCTACTGCGATCGTTAACATATTGGGCTAAGTGTGGAAAGGCATCATTTGATGCTTTTTTACTATTATTTTAGTAAAGATGTTGTTTTTATATCAAATTTTAAGTATAATAGTATTGGTGATAATAATGGAATACAAAATTATATCTCATAGTGAATTAGATACAATCGAACTTGCTCAAAATATTGAATCAGAAAAGTTTTGTAATATGATTATTTGTCTAAATGGGGAATTAGGTAGTGGTAAAACAGTTTTCACAAAAGGAATAGCTAACGCATTAGGGATAACTGAAAATATTACTTCACCAACTTTTAATATTATTAAAGAATATAGTGGGGAAGCTACTCTTTACCATATGGATGTATACAGATTAGATGGCAATACTAGTGGAGTAGGAATTGAAGATTATTTTACAAAAGATGGGATTGTTATAATTGAATGGGCAGATACGATAAAAGATATATTACCAGAAGAAAGATTAGATATAAAATTTAAAATAGCAGATGAAAATAAAAGAGTCATTATTTTAGAACCTCATGGTAAGAAATATGAGGAACTTTGTGAGGCTGTTTTATGATAAGTTTTTTACTTGATACATCAACATCTAAAGTTGTAATCGCTATTTATAAAGATAAAAAAAAATTATATTCAAATATGATTGTTAATCATGAAGATTTATCAACCAAAATATGGTTAGAAATTGATAAAGCTTTTAAAATGAGTGGAATAGATAAAAAAGACGTTGATATTATATATTCTGTTAATGGTCCAGGATCATTTACAGGAACTAGAATAGGTGTTACTATATGTAAAACTTATGGATGGGCTTTTAAAATAAAAGTTGTTCCTATATCTAGTTTGGAGTTACTTGCGACAACTGTTCACAAAAGTAAATACATCGCAAGTTTAATTGATGCTAGAAGGGGTTATGTATATGCGTCTTTATATGATAGTAATTTAAAACCAATTATTGATGATTGTTATATAAAACTTAGTGATTTTAAAGAAAAACTAGTTAACTTAGATGTCAGTTATGTAAGTTACGATAGTTTTGATTTTGAAGTTAAAACTCCATCAATAAATATTGAAAAAATAATACGTAAACATTGTAATGATAAGGGAATAATAGCTCATAAGCTTGTTCCAAATTACATTAAAAAAACTCAAGCAGAGGAAGAACTAAAAGAGGTATGAAATGAAAAAGACATATATTTTAGCTATTGAGTCTAGTTGTGATGAGACAAGTGTTTCCATTGTAATGAATGGTTATCTTGAAATTGCTACAACAGTTTTATCACAAATGGATACTCATGCAATTTATAAAGGGGTTGTGCCAGAGATAGCTAGTCGTATGCATGTAGAATCGATAACTATAGTAATTGAGGAGACTTTAAGAAAAGCTAAGATGAAAATGGAAGAAATTGATGCGATTGCTGTTACATATGGACCTGGGTTAGTAGGATCTTTACTAGTAGGAATAGAAGCTGCTAAAACACTTAGTTATTTATATAATAAACCTCTTATTCCTGTTAATCATATGACAGGCCATATATATGCTAATAATTTGAATACAGCACTAGAGTTTCCATTGATTGCTTTAGTTATAAGTGGTGGTCATACTGAACTTATTTATATGAAAGAAGATTATTCGTTTGAAAAAATAGGTGCTACTTTAGATGATGCAGTAGGTGAATGTTATGATAAAGTAGCTAGAGTTTTAGATCTTAGATATCCAGGTGGACCTGAGATTGATAGGTTAGCTAAAAAGGGTTTAGATACATATGATTTACCTATACCTTTAAATGATAACAGTTATAATTTTAGTTTTAGTGGTCTTAAAAGTGCTGTTATAAATTTAGTTCATAATGAAAAACAAAGAGGAAAAAAAATAAACAAAGAAAATTTAGCTACAACTTTTCAAAATA
>CANQER010000048.1 GCA_947595415.1 uncultured Bacilli bacterium | reverse complement strand
TTATACGAAAAAAACATTATCCTACAATAATGTTTTTTGATATTCTACTTGTTTTACGATTTTTTTAACTTTTTCATCATCCCTAATTAATAGTTTACCATTATGAAATTTTAATTTAGATAGATTTATAAACAAGTTTTGAGTCTCACAAATGTAGTCAAAATCTTTTTCGTAACCTTTAGTAAATAAATTATAATTAGCATTAGCTAAATAACTTCTACTTGTTTTACTTATTCTTAGATTTTTATCTTGTTTATACATCAAAGTTAGTCTTTCTGACATAACATCATAAAAATCAAATAGTTGTAATCTTAAGTTATTAACCCCTAATCTATAAGATGTTGCTTTATCAAATAAATGTTTTATATCACTATATGGTACTAAAAATCTTCGATATTCTGATTTTTCTATATAACCTTGCCAATAACGATCTAGAAGTTCTGCAGTTATATATTTACCAATTAATAGTTCATCTTCTGTATATTTTATATTATAGTTAATTTCTCTTTTTGGTTCATTTTCAAGGTATTTTTTTATAATACTTAAAATTCTATTTTTTCTTTCCTTACCAATTATACTACTATTAATAACTAGCGCATCATATTTACTAAGTAAATAGTTAGCTTTTAAATAACCTTCATTTTCATTTTGATAAAAATCGATATGGTTTTTAACTTGGCCAGTTTTTGTTTTAAAATCAATGATATGATACCAATCATCTACTCCTTTTCTTTCAAAAAACCTATAAAATAGTTGATATTTATCGTCAAGAACATCTACTACTTTCATTCTTTTTCTAAAATAGTTTAAAAAATCCATAAATTCAGTTAAAGTATACATAGGTTCATAACCATTTAAAACTTTATAAAGCATATATTCAACAATTAAATCATCAGCAGTAAGTTCTACTCCATTACTAGTCATTTTAAGCATATTTTCCCCCCTTAATGGCGTATTATAACACAAACATAAAAAAAAGAAAACATTTTTTACAAATGTTTTCAACTATTAACATATAAAAGCATCCGACATACTCGCTCTAGGAATATCTTTTTCAGCAAGTTTCCTTGCATATTCATTATAACACCAAATTATTTTTTTTTCAACATTTTTACTAAATTATTCAAAAAAAACCTGAAATAACAGGTTTTATATTTTTAAATGTTTCCTTACAGCTCGCCATGAACCAAACATACCTACTAATATTCCTATGCAAAGTAATATCAAAGATAAGTAGTAAACAAATGGGGTTGCTGGTACTAACTTGATAAATGGTGAGAACAATTGTCCATTAAAATGACCATATAAAGCAGTATATCCATAAATAGTTATGATAATAGGTATAACAGAACCTAAAGCTCCAAGAAGTAATCCTTCAAAGATAAAAGGTATTTTGATGTTTAGGTTAGAAGCCCCTACTAGACGCATAATTTCTATTTCCCTTTTTCTAGAATGAATGGTAATTTTGATGGTGTTAGAAATTAAGAAGGCTGTTACTACCATTAAAGCTATAACTATAGCAATACTAATGTTTTTAACAACTTCAAATACAGTTATCAATTGTTTTACCATTTCTTCTCCATATTTTACAACTTCAACATTGTCAAATTGTTTTATTTTATCTGCTACATCATCGATCAATTTGATATCTGTAACTTTAACTTGGAATGTATCTCTTAAAGGGTTTTCATCTTCTTTCCAATTACCCATTATACTTTTATATACTTCTGATGATTCCATCATATCACTGGTAATTTCCATTTTATCTTTAAAAACATAAGAATCGATATTTGACAAAGAATTTATCTTATCTTCTACTTCATCTATTTCTAAGTCAGTTATGTCATTTTTTAAAAATACAACAATAGTTACATCTTTTTCTACTAAACTTGCGAAATTATTGACATTATAAGTTAAAACAATAGATATTGAAACAACAATTAAAGTTATTACAATACAAGATATTGAAGCAATCGAAAGTGAAAAATTTCTAAAAACATTTTTAAATGAATCTCTTATATTACGACCTAAAATTCTAAATACTTTCATCTTTATATGTTCCTTTCTCATAATCTTTCAAAATTCGACCTGCATCTAATAGAATTACCCTTTTTTTCATTTTTTTAACTATTTCTTTATCATGTGTAACCATTATTATAGTTGTTCCAAGTTTATTGATTTCCTCTAAAACATTCATAATTTCCATACTAGTGTTTTCATCCAAATTTCCTGTTGGTTCATCACAAATAAGTAATTTTGGTCCATTTACAATTGCCCTTGCGATTGCTACACGTTGTTGTTCCCCACCAGATAGTTGATTAGGATAATTTTTTATTTTATTTTTAAGTCCTACTAGATCTAAGACTTTAATTACCTTAGAATGAATTTCTGCCTTAGTTAGACCAAATACTTCTAAAGCAAAAGCTACATTTTCATAAACTGTCGCTCTAGGTAATAGTTTAAAGTCTTGGAATACAACTCCTATTTTTCTTCTTAATTTATAAACCTTACCATTACGAAGTTTAGCAACATCAATTCCCCCTACGATAATTTTACCACTAGTTGGTTTTTCCTCACGATAAAGCATTTTTATAAGCGTACTTTTACCACAACCAGTAGCACCTATAATAAAAACAAAATCACCTTTTTGGATATCTAAATTCATATCGTATATAGCAGTAACTCCATTTTTATATACCTTTTTAACATTCCTGATTCTTATTAAATCCATTTTATCACCTTCTCAAAATTATACTACAAAATTTTTAAAAAAACTACTCACCACCATAAACTTCATAGGCATCTGTAACCATAAAAAATGCATCTTTATCAATCTTATGAATACCTTCTTTAGCCATAAAATATTGACTAGTTGGGATAACACACATGATAACTTTTTTATTATCACCTGTATATCCTCCTCTACCTTCTAAGACTGTAATTCCATGACTTAAGTTATCCATAATGTATTTTTTGATAGCTGTTTCATGCTCTGTAATGATATAAAATGCTTTAGACTGTGATATACCAAGCATTACTTTATCTGTCATTAAACTAATGATATATAAAGATACTATCGAATACATTAAACGTAACCATCCAAAAGCAAATACCCCTAGTAAAATTATAGCTCCATCTGTAAATATCATTGATCTACCTATTGAAACATTAAAATACTTAGAAAAAATATGATTTAAAACATCAGTTCCTCCAGTAGTAAAACCAGCTTTAAAAACTAAACCTAGTCCAAATCCACTGATGACTGCTCCAAATATAACTACTACTAGGGTATCTTGAGTTCCAAGATCAACATATTGACCCATATTAGCAGTTAGTTTTACAAACAAAGGGTATAGTAAAGATCCTACGATTGTATTTCTTGTCTTTTCAAATCCTAATAAAATAAAACTTAAGATAAGAAGTAAAACAGAACCTATAAATATTACTAGTGATGGATCAAAAGAAAATAGTTTGTTTAATATTACTGCTATACCACCTACACCATAAACTACTTGATTAGGAAGAATAAAAATATTAAATGATAAAGCAGCTAGAAAAACCCCTAAAACAAATTGTGAATATCTTACTAATTTGTCTTGTTTGTAAATAGACTTTACAACATTTTCTTCTCTTTTTTTTCTAAAAAACATATTACCTCCTTAAATTACTACTAATAAATATATCTATATCACCATCAAGTACTTTTGAAACGTTACTTGTTTCTACATTTGTTCTATGGTCTTTTACTAAAGAATAAGGATGCATTATATAACTTCTAATTTGAGATCCAAAGTCAATTGCAGCAAGTTTTCCTTTTAATTCTTTTAGTTCATCATTTCTTTTTTCTAGTTCTAATTGGTATAGTTTGTTTTTAAGAACTTCTAAAGCTTTTTCTTTATTTTGAATTTGACTTCTTTCGTTTTGACAAGTAACGACTATTTTAGTTGGAAGATGGGTAATACGAACTGCACTATCAGTAGTATTAACTCCTTGTCCCCCACAACCACTACTTCTATAAACATCTATTTTTAAATCGTTTTCATTTATTACTACATTAATACTATCATCATATATAGGTATAACATCAACTGAAGCAAAAGAAGTATGACGTCTATTGTTAGAATCAAAAGGAGATAATCTTACTAATCTATGGACACCTTTTTCATTTTTTAAATATCCATAAGCATTTAATCCTATTACTTCAAACGTACAACTTTTTATACCTGAGGCTTCATAATTTTGGACATCTAAGATATTAACTTTATAGTTATGTTTTTCACACCATCTAAGATACATTCTATATAACATATTAGCCCAATCACAAGCTTCAGTTCCTCCTGCTCCTGAATGAATTTCTAAAACAGCACCATCTTTATCGTATGGTTTATTTAAAAGCAACATAACTTCTAGTTCGTCTGTATCTTTACTAATAGTTTCTAAATCTTTTTGAATCATATCTAATATATCATTATCTTTTTCTTCTTTTAAAAGTTCTATCATTTCTAAATCATTAGTTATTTTTGATTTTAAATCTTTAGTTTTATTAACTTCATCTTTTAAAGAATTTAGTTCATTTATTACTTTTTCACTATTTTTTTTATCATCCCAGAAACCTTCTTCGTTCATTTTGTTTTCTAAACTAGTTATTTTTAAAACTTTACTATCTAAGTCAAAGAGACCTCCATAACTCTTCTACTTTATGTAAATACTTGTTTAACAAACTACTTATTTCTGATATTTCCATAGTATCACCTTATTAATTATATCATATAAATACTACTACTTCTAGTCTTTTAGATCAATTTAAGTAATAATTGCTTTTTAAATTATTATAATGTATAATAATAATACTTGGAGGTAACATGGAAAATACAATTATTGAAATCATTAATCAATTTGGATATATAGGTATTACTTTTTTAATTGCGTTAGAAAATATATTTCCCCCAATTCCATCTGAATTAATCCTTACTTTTGGTGGTTTTCTTACCACAACTACTAATTTAACTATTTTAAAAGTAATTATCGCATCTACTATAGGAGCTATTATAGGAGCTATTGCTTTATACTTAATAGGTCGAATTATTTCTACAGAAAGAATTGAAAAGTGGCTAGATGGGAAGGTTGGTAAAGTATTAAGACTTAAAAAATCAGATATTGAAAAAGCTAGAAAATGGTTTGATAAACATGGTAATATAACTGTTTTTGTTTGTCGATGTATTCCAATAGTTAGGAGTTTAATTTCTATCCCAGCTGGTATGACTAAGATGCGTTTTGATTTATTTCTTATTTTTACTTGTCTTGGAACACTTATATGGAATACAGTACTAGTTGTTTTAGGAGCTAAATTAGGTAGTGCTTGGAGTATTATTACAGAGTATACAAGTACTTATACGAAAATAACTTTTATTACTTTAGTAGCTTTATTTATAACAGGTGTCTATATTTTTTACAAAAAAAAATCTTGACATATAATTTAGAAGTGATAAAATAATGATAAATACTTTGATTAGGACACGATTATTAATAATCGGTTAAAAGAGAGTTACTGGTTGGTGGAAAGTAATACTTGATTTTAATAATTACTACCTATGAGTAGGCCTTGAAAAAGGTTTCCGGTTATTCCGTTATCAAATTAAGTTATAAGGTAGGATGGTACCGCGTATATACGCTCCTTTTTAAAGGAGTTTTTTTGTGAAAGGAGATATTATGATAGATATTAAAGAAAATGAAGAGTTAAATATTTTAAATCATAGTTGTGCTCATCTTTTAGCACAAGCTGTTAAACATTTATACCCTAATGCTTTATTTTGGGTAGGACCTGTTATTAAGGAAGGTTTTTATTACGATATTGATTTAGGTGATGAGGTAATAAAAGAAGAAGATCTTGAAAAGATTGAAAAAGAAATGAAGAAGATCAGTAAAGATGGTAAAAGAATTTATCGTGAGGAGTTATCTAGAAGTGAGGCTTTAGAAAGGTTTAAGGATAATCCTTATAAGATTGATTTGATAAACAATATGGATGATGATACTGTTATATCTTGTTATACCCAAGGTGATTTTACAGATCTTTGTCGTGGACCTCATGTTGATAGTGTGAAGTTATTAAAACATTTTAAGTTACTTAAGGTAAGTGGGGCTTATTTTAAGGGTGATTCTAAAAATAAGATGCTTCAAAGAATTTATGGTGTTTGTTTTCAAAATGAAGAAGATTTAAATAATTATTTAAATTTCTTAGAAGAAGCTAAAAAAAGAGATCATAAAAAAATAGGTCGTGATTTAGATTTATTTATGTTTAGTGAATATGGTCCTGGTTTTCCTTTTTGGTTACCAAATGGGATGGTTTTAAGAAGACAACTTGAAGATTTTTGGTATGAGGAACATACTAAGGAAGGATATCAGTTTATTAAAACACCTATTATGTTAAATAGGGATTTATGGGAACTTTCTGGTCATTGGAAAAACTACAAAGAAAATATGTATACTTCTAATATTGATGATAAGGAGTTTGCGATTAAACCTATGAATTGTCCAGGAGGTATTTTGGTTTATAAGAATTACCTTCATTCTTATAAGGATTTTCCTCTTCGTATAGGTGAGTTAGGACTTGTTCATAGACATGAAGCTAGTGGAGCTTTAAATGGTTTATTTAGGGTTCGTAATTTTACCCAAGATGATGCTCATATATTTATTACAGAAGATCAAATAGAAGAAGAAATTGTAAGACTTATTGGTTTTATTGATAGGATGTATAAGGTATTTAATTTGGATTATAAAATTGAGTTATCTACTAGACCTTTAGATAAGTTTATTGGTGATATTAAGGTATGGGATATGGCAGAGGATGCTTTACAAAAGGCTTGTAGGAAAGCTGGTAAGGATTATAAAGTTAATCCAGGTGATGGGGCTTTTTATGGACCTAAACTTGATTTTCATGTTACTGATGCTATTGGTCGTGTATGGCAATGTGGAACAATTCAACTTGATTTTAATTTACCTGAAAGGTTTGATTTAACTTATGTAGGTAGTGATGGTAATAAGAGAAGACCTGTTATGTTACATAGGGTAATATTTGGTTCAATTGAGAGATTTATTGGTATTTTGACTGAACATTATGCTGGTAATTTTCCTGTTTGGTTAGCTCCTATTCAAGTTAATATTATTCCAGTTAATAATGAATATCATTTAGATTATGCTAAAAGTTTATATGATTTATTGGTTAAGAATAATATTAGGGTTAATTTAGATGATAGAGGTGAAAAGTTAAGTTATAAGATGCGTGAGAGTCAAGTTAAGAAGATTCCTTATACTTTGATTATTGGGGATAAGGAAAAAGATGGTGATTTGATTAGTTATCGTATTCATGGTGATAGTGATACTGTTAGTGTTAATAAGGATGATTTTATAAAACTTATAAGTGATAAAATTATTAATAAAGATTGATATTTTGGAATATAAAAACTGTGCTATATTTGGCACAGTTTTAAGTTGTTTAATTTAAGGACTAGGCGAATTGTAGTTTAACACTTATATAAATAATACTATTTTTTATATTTATTGAATTATGTAAATGTCAATATAAAAGTTTAAAAAAATGTCAAAGTAAAAAGCTTATAATTTAACCTGCCGGTGGCTTCACTTC
>CANQER010000047.1 GCA_947595415.1 uncultured Bacilli bacterium | reverse complement strand
CTATATACAATAGAACTTAATGCAGCAACCATGAAAGAAATAAGAAAGTACAACGATGAAAATACATATGATGATTTCAATATGGATTGTACCAATGGTCTAAACTGTAAGAGTAAATTTATAAGAGAAACCTACAAACGTCTATTTGATGGCTGTGGCCTTAATCAAAACTATGGTAATTGTGCTAAAGAAGACGAATGGTAAAATATACTTGAAAAAAAACTTTTAATATAATATAATTACTATAGGAGGAATTATGGATAATATTTTAACTAAAACAGAAACTAATATGCAAAATGCAATAACTAGTTTGGAAAAACGATTTACAAATATAAGAGCAGGCCGTGCCAATCCCAGTATGTTAGATGGAATAATGGTTAACTACTATGGAGTAGATACACCCCTAAAACAACTTGCTAATATATCAATTCCGGAAGCTAGACAATTAGCAATCAAACCATTTGATAAAAGCTGTCTTTCAGGAATTGAAAAAGCAATCTACGAATCAAATATAGGAATAACCCCTAACAACAATGGAGAAGTAATCATTTTAAACATTCCACCTTTAACAGAACAAACAAGAAAAGAATACGTAAAACAAGCTAAAACAATGGCTGAAGAAGCTAAAATATCACTTCGTACCATTAGACAAGAAGCCAATAACGAAATAAAAAAATCAGAATTTTCTGAAGATATCGTTAAAGATGGAACTGTCATGGTTCAAGATTTAATCGATAAATACAACAAAATAGTTGATGAAAAATTGAAATTAAAAGAACAAGAATTAATGAGTGTTTAGTCAATATTTTATTGACTTTTTTGTTAAAAAAAATATATAATAAAAATGAGGTGAATATATGCTTAGAAAAAACAGTTCTAAAGAAGTAGATATAAAAAAAATAAATGATATTTTAGGATTATCTAAAAAAATCCTTAAAATAGCTTATCTTCTTATTATAATTGCTTGTATATATGCAATTACATTAGTATTTAAAGAATGGAAAATTATGAATTTTATATTCACAGTTATCAAAATACTATCACCACTATTTATAGGTTTAATAATAGCTTGGTTGTTTGATCCAGTTGTAAGTTTCCTTAAACGAAAAGGAATGAAAAGAGTTATAGGAGCAGCTTTAACTTATGTAGTTATAATGGGAATACTCGCAATCATTATAGGAACTATTATCCCAATGCTATCTTCTCAAGTAAATGAACTTGTTAAAACGCTTCCTAACATTTTAGATGTCATGCGAACTTGGATTGATGCCTTCTTTGAAAAACTAAGTAACATTGAAGGATTTAACGCTATTGCCTTCAAAGAAGATCTATTTGACAAACTAGAAAACGTAGGATTTGGAATAACTAATGCCCTACCAGATATGGTTATTAATGGCGCAAGATCAATTATATCTGGAATTGGAATAATTATTGTAGGTTTAATCATAGGATTTTTCTTACTTGTTAGTTTTGATAGTGCAGATGATCTTATTACATTTTTACCTAAAAAATATCACAAAGATGCAAGAGATCTTACTAACGAAATAAATACATCCCTAAGAACTTGGGTAACAGGAGCTATTTTAGATTGTACATTTATCTTTATTATAACTTCAGTTGGTTTAGCAATCGTTGGCTTAAAAGCTCCACTACTATTTGGATTATTCTGTGGAATTACTAATATAATTCCTTATGCAGGACCTTATATTGGAGGTATACCAGCTGTTTTAGTAGGGTTTGCTCAAGATCCAATGACTGGTTTATTTACTTTAATTGTTATCTTTATTATTCAATTTTTAGAAGGCAATTTACTACAACCACTTATTATGAGTAAGACAACTAAACTACATCCTGTCACAATCATCATTGGTTTACTTATTTGTGGTTACTTCTTAGGTATTGTGGGAATGATAATCGCAACCCCACTTATCGCAGCTATTAAAACAATTATTATCTATTTTGATGAAAAATATGATTTTTTAAACAATAATTAAGGAGGAATTATGGATAAAAAACAAACTAAAATATATCTAATAAGTGGAAAAGCAAGACATGGTAAAGATACCACTGCTTTAATAATCGATGAATTTTTTGAAAATAAAGGTTTAAAAGTAATAAACCTACAATTAGGTTCTTATATTAAAGAATACGCTAAAAAAATATCAGATTGGGATGGTAGTGAAGAGACTAAACCTCGTGAATTACTTCAAAATTTAGGTACTACTGTTATAAGAGGAAATATTGATAAATACTTTTTCATCAAAAGAATGATTGAAGATTTAAAAGTTTACAATTACTTTTTTGACGTTGTAACTATTAGTGATGTACGTCTTAAAGATGAAATAGAAATGATCAAAAAAGAATTTAATGATGCTGTAAGTATTCATATCGTAAGACCTAATTTTGATAATGGTCTTACTTTAAAACAAAAGAACCATCCAACTGAAATAGATTTAGATGATTATAAAAATTTCGATTATACCTTTATAAATGATGGAACGATATCAGATTTAAAACAAAAAATAACTAGTAGTTTGGGAGATTGATAAGATGAATATAAAAGACTTATACATAGATTTTTTTAAAGAAAAAGGTCATAAACAAATACCTAGTGCTCCAATAATACCAGAAAACGATCCTACTTGTTTGTTTAACACAGCTGGTATGCAACCTTTAGTACCTTACTTAATGGGGGAAGATCATCCTTTAGGTAAACGTTTAGTTGACTACCAAAAGTGTTTTAGGACTAACGATTTAGACGAAGTAGGGGATACTACTCATCATACCTTTTTTGAAATGTTAGGTAATTGGAGTTTAGGAGATTACTTTAAAAAAGAAAGTATAACATGGAGTTTTGAGTTTTTAACTGAAAGACTTAATATACCTGTTGAAAAACTAGCTGTTAGTGTATTTAAAGGTAATGATTTAGTAGAAATGGATAAAGAAAGTGCTGATATATGGTTAAGTTTAGGGATTAAAAAAGAACGTATTGCTTATCTTGGTGTCGATGATAACTGGTGGGGACCAGCTTCTGTTTTAGGACCTTGTGGACCTGATACAGAAATATTTTATTGGCGAAGTAAAGAAAAAGCTCCAGAAAAATTTGATCCTAACGATGATAATTGGGTTGAAATATGGAATAACGTTTTTATGGAGTATAATAAAATTAGTGAAGATAAATTTGTTCCTTTAAAACAAAAAAATGTTGATACTGGAATGGGAGTAGAAAGAATTACTTCAATTTTAGAAAATGTTTATGATAACTATCAAACTAGTATTTGGAAAGATATAATTACTAAAATAGAACAGTTTTCTAATATGAATTATGAAGATGATTCGCGTAGTATGAGAATTATCGCAGATCATATTAGGGCAATCGTTTTTATTAGTGGCGAAGATATACGTATTTTACCTTCTAATACTGATCAAGGTTATGTGTTAAGAAGACTTATTAGAAGAATGATTAGGTATGCTAAAAAGATAAATATTGATATTAATAGTGATTTTGATATCGTTTTAGCTAATATGATTATTAATAAATATAAAAACTATTATCCTGAATTAGAAAGAAATAAAAATAATATTATTGATACTTTAAACAGTGAAAAAAGAAAATTTGTTAAAACATTAGAAAAAGGTTTAAGAGAATTTTCAAAAATTATTGAACATACAGATAAAATAATAAATAAAGATTTAGCTTTTAAACTATATGATACTTATGGTTTTCCAATTGAACTTACAGAAGAGTTAGCTAAAGAAAAAAATATTTTAGTTGACATTGAAGGATTTAAAGAAAAGTTTAAAGAACATCAAGAAAAATCACGTTTAGGAGCAGAAATGAAGTTTAAAGGAGGTCTTTCTGGAAACAGTGAGATGGATATTAAATATCATACTGCTACTCATCTTTTGAATGCTGCTTTAAAAAATGTTTTAGGTAGTCACGTTCATCAAATGGGAAGTAATATTACTCCTGAAAGAATGCGTTTTGATTTTTCCCATGATAGTAAACTAACCAAAGAAGAAATTACAAAAGTAGAAAATTTAGTCAATGAATATATAAGTGAAGATATCCCAGTTGTATGTAAAACAATGACTAAACAAGAAGCCTTAGATATGAATGCTGAAGGAATGTTTATTGACAAATATGGGGATGTTGTTACAGTATATATAATTGGGGATATTTCTAAAGAGTTTTGTGGAGGACCTCATGTTAGTAGGACTGGAAATTTAGGTCATTTTAAAATTGTTAAAGAAGAATCTAGTAGTGCTGGCGTAAGAAGAATTAAAGCTATTTTAGAGTAGTTTTATTCTTTTTATTTGACAAATTATATATTTTAATATAAAATATTTTAACGTATAGGGGGAATTTATATGATGGATAGAGAAATTAAATTATATTTAAATACGATAAGTCAAAAAAACTTTATATCTAAGGATTTTATCGAACTTTTAATGGATATTTTATATAAAAAAGGGATATACGATATTAATGAAAGTGATTTAAATACTAAGTTACGTTATTATTATAAAAATCCTCGTTTTAGAAAGTTAGTTAAAGATGTCTGTATGAATCAAATTGAGTATAAATTAAGTATGCAAGAAAAAATATATGAGGATTTACTTAATGATGAAGTTTCAAGGTATGAGATTTTTCCTTATGAAGATTATTTAGAAAAAGATCAAGTAGTTTTTATGAACAAAGTTATTAAAGAATTAACTGAGATATATAGAGCTGAGGGTTTAAGTAATAAGCCTTTAAATATATATGGAGTTAATCCTAATACTAATTATTTTTTAGTTCATGGAAAGTATAAAATGGATATCCTTAGTTGGGAACTAGTAACTGATGGAGATATAAAAGATGTTACTTATTTTAATGAGTATGGTTGTTATCCATGGGAAGATCCTTCTAATTCAAACAAACTTGTGTCTTTGGAAGATGGGATTGTAAAAAAAGTTACTTTAAAAGGAGCAAGTTATGCTGTTTTAAGGGGTTTAGAAAATTGTAACGTTGAAAGGTTAAAGGTATACACTAACTTAACAGATTTAGTTTCGTTAAGAAAAATTTGTGATATAGCTAATGGTGAAAGACAAAAAGAAGAAGAGCTTTTACTTAAAAGTAGACCATTTGTTAAAAAGTTAGCTTTGAAGGTGTAAATTATTTACATCTTTTTTAGTACAAAATAAAATCTAAGGTATTTATAAAAAACTCTTAAACACTTATTAGGATATTATGATATAATTTTAGTAGGTGATGTTATGAAAACAGAAAAAAACATATTTATAGCTTTTATATTAAATATAATGTTTTCAATTTTTGAATTTGTAGGAGGTTTATTCACAAACAGTATCGCAATAATATCAGATTCTATCCATGATTTTGGGGATGCAGTTAGTGTAGGTATATCATTTTTCTTAGAAAAAAAGAGTAAAAGAAATCCAGATAATAAATATACATATGGTTATTTAAGATACTCAATTTTAGGAGCTTTAATAACTACCACAATTTTAATTGTCGGATCTATTTTTGTTATAATCGAATCATCAAAAAGAATAGTAAATCCTTTAGAAATAAACTACAATGGAATGATTATATTTGCTTTAGTAGGGGTTGTAGTTAATTTTATAGCTGTTTATTATACCAAAGAAGGAGACTCAATAAATCAAAAAGCAGTAAATCTTCATATGTTAGAAGATGTCCTTGGTTGGATAATAGTATTAATAGGTTCATTTATAATAAAATACACTAATTTTTACATAATTGATCCTATAATGTCTATATTAGTAGCTTTATTTATACTATATAGTGCCCTTAAAAACTTTAAATTTATAGTCGACTTATTCTTAGAAAAAATACCATCTGATATATCAATCGATGAAATAAAAAAAGACATTTTAAAAATAGAAAATGTTAAAGATGTTCATCATATTCATATATGGAGTATTGATGGAGTTCATAACTACGCAACTATGCATGTCGTAGTAGCTAAAAATAATCCTAAAATAAAAAATGAAATAAGAGAAACCTTAAAAAAAGATAGTATAACTCATGTAACAATTGAAATTGAAAATAAAGAAGAAAAATGTCATGACTTAAATTGTCATATTGATGAGGTAAATCATAACTAATTATATATATACATTTGATACTATCTTAGGTAGGTTTGTCTTAGAAGAAGAAAGTGGTTATATAACTAAAATAAGTGATAAAGGAGATTTTAGTAATAAAATAATGTTAGAAACTCCCTTACTTAGGGAAACGAGAAAACAAATACAAGAGTACTTAAAAGGAATAAGGAAAAATATTGATTTTCCTATCAAAATAAAAGGAAATAGTAAAATATATGATGAAATTAGAAAAATACCATATGGTAGGGTATATAGTATTGATGATTTTGTAAAAAAACATAATTTTTCGAAAAAAGAAGTAGAAAATTTTATAAGAGAAAATCCTTTACTTATAATAATTCCTACTCATAGAATTATTATAGGTGATTTAACTTTTTTTCAAAAAAAACTAATTGAATTAGAAAATGCTTGTCAAAATAAAGATATTATGGTATAGTTTAATATATATTTATTTGATAGTGAGAAATATAAGTAGTTATTTATTAGGTAATTAGAAAGTTAGTGGTTGATGGAAACTAACCAAAGATAAATAATCAAATACCTATTTTGAATCAAATCGTAACTTGCGTTAAAAGTTTGAGAGCATAATCATATTATGAAGTAAGGTGGTACCACGATAATTCGTCCTTACATCATAGTATTTTTTTATTTAAAGGAGGATTTATGAACAGTTATATTGATCATACTAATTTAAAAGTAGATGCTACAATGCGTGATATTGAAAAGTTGTGTGATGAAGCTATAAAATACAAATTTACTTGTGTTTGTGTAGCTCCTTATTATGTTTCTTTAGCTAAGGAGTTACTTAAAGATACTAATGTTGGAATATCTGCTGTAGTAGGGTTTCCTAATGGTTATAATACAGTATCTACTAAAGCTTATGAGGCGATTGAAGCAATAAATAATGGCGCAACTGAAATTGATATGGTAATAAATATATGTGCTTTAAAAAATAAAGATTACGAATATGTTAAAGATGAAATAGAAGAAATTAGAGATTCAATTGATGGTCATGTTTTAAAGGTTATCATTGAAACTAGTTTACTTACTGAAGAAGAAATTATAAAAATGACAGAAATTTGTAATGATACTTTTGTTCATTTTATTAAAACTTCAACTGGTTTTGGGAAAAGGGGAGCTAGTTTAGAAGATGTTGAAATTATAAACAAGCACAAAAATAGTATTTTAGAAGTAAAAGCAAGTGGTAATATAAAAACTAAAGAGCAAGCCTTAAGTTTTATAGATTTAGGGGTAAGTAGAATAGGCACTAGTAATGGTGTTTCAATAATGGAGGGTGAAAAATGAATTTATATGATGAATTAAAATGGCGTGGTCTTATAAATGATATTACAAGTGATGATGTAAAAGATGCGTTAAACAATGGAAAATTAACATTTTATATAGGGGTTGATCCAACTGCAGATAGTCTTCATATAGGACATTACTGTACTGTTATTGCGATGACTAAAAGACTTTTAGATAAAGGTCATAAACCAATTATTATTGCAGGAGGAGGAACAGGTCTTATAGGTGATCCAAAACCTAATGTAGAAAGACCTATGATTTCTAAGGAAGCTGTTAAACATAATATTTCTTGTATTCAAAAACAATTAAGAGATATTTTAAAAGATGATGTTAAAGTTATCAATAATGCAGATTGGTTATTAGAAATGAATGCGAT
>CANQER010000046.1 GCA_947595415.1 uncultured Bacilli bacterium | reverse complement strand
TTGTCTCACAAACCCTTATAAATAAAGGGTTTCAACAAAAATGGAGCGCTATTGCGCTCCTTCAGGGGGTTTTGGTGAGACAACTCACTTTTGATCGTAAGAGTCTCAGCGTGATTATCACGCTATTATCATTATAAATGCTTTAACTGAAAAAGTCAACTATATTTTATTACATATTTACAAACTTTACACTAATCTAAATTACTCGCTTCTTTAATAATCCTTTTTAAATTAATACTTCCTTGGTCATTATATTTATCTAGATTATTTAAAAAATTAGCACTATCTTCTTTAGCCTTCAATAAAATTTTATAATCTTTTTTCACATCAGCTAGTAAAAAACTCATATCTCCACTTTGTTTAATCCCAAACAAGTCACCACTACCACGTAATAAAAAATCCTCTTCACTTATTTTAAAACCATCATTGGTTTCAGTTAAAATTTCTAATCTTTTAGTTTTATAATCACTTACCAAAACACAATAAGAATCAAGCATACTTCTTCCTACTCGACCACGTAATTGATGAAGTGCTGAAAGACCAAATCGATAACTATCAAAAATAACCATCATAGTCGCATTAGCAACATCAACCCCAACTTCTATAACAGTCGTACTAATAAGAATTTGAATCTCATTATTTTTAAACTTATTCATGATTTCATCTTTTTCATCATTACTCATCCTACCATGTAAAACACCAATATTATAATACTTCCCAAAAGCTTTTTGCATATTACTTTCAATCAAACCAACATCTTTTAAATTAACTTTATCACTTTCCTCAATCAAAGGAGCCACTACATATATTTGATGATTAGCCTTAAGTTCATTCAACATCATTTCCAAAACATCTTTTATTTCTTTTTCACTTTTCAAAATAGTTTTTACTTCTTTTCTTCCCTTAGGCATCGTCTTAATATTAGATATATCCATATCCCCATACAGTGTAAGAGCATAAGTTCTAGGAATAGGTGTAGCACTCATATAAAGAATATCAGGAGTATAACCTTTATTTTTTAAATTACTTCTTTGATTGACACCAAAACGATGTTGTTCGTCAGTTATAACTAAACCCAAATTTGCATAATTAACATTATCACTTATTAAAGCATGAGTTCCAATAATTATATCAATTTTACCTTCACTTAAATCCTTATAAATTTCTTTTTTCTCTTTAGCTTTTAATTTTCCAGTAAGTAATACAATATTTACTTTATCATCAAATACTTTAATTATATTTTCATAGTGTTGTTTAGCTAAAATTTCAGTTGGCGCCATCAAAGCACTTTGATAACCACTTAAATAATTTATATACATTGCGATAAAACTAACAATTGTCTTACCACTACCTACATCACCTTGCAAAAGACGATTCATTCTTTTAGGACTAATTAAATCATCATAAATATTTTTTACAGCCTTCATTTGATCTAAAGTCAAACTAAAAGATAGTTTGTCAATAAATTTTAAAACCTTGTCATAGTCAACTTCTCTTTTTAACCCAATTTTATTTTTCTTATCCATTCTTAAATAGTTCATACGCATCATAAAGACAAACAATTCTTCATATTTTAAACGTAATCTAGCTTGTTTTAAACTAGTAACACTACTAGGTCTATGAACTATTTTTATAGCCTCTTTCTTACTCATAAATCGATATTTTTCACTTAAATAATAAGGTATATAATCATCTATTTCATAATCTAAATCCAAAGCTAAATTAATATATTTTTTCAAAGAATTAACATTTATTTTATAAGTCATATGATAAACTGGTTCTATTTTTTCAGTTGGAGGTAAAAAAGACAATTTTATTTCACTAGCTATCACCATATTATGTTTTTTATCATACTTACCAATTAAACTAATGGGAGTATTTATTTTTAATTTAGGTTTTAAAAATCCACGATTAAAAATAACCACATTAAGAAGATGAGTTCCAGTATTTATTTTAAAACTCATTCGATCAAGATTTTTCTTAATTCTAAACATATTAGGAATAGTTTCTATTTTACCATCAATTATAATTTTATCGTCTTGTTTTAGATCATCGATCAAACTTCTTTTGATCAAATTATAACGAAATGGATAAAATGTAACAAGATCATTAATAGAATTTATACCAATTTGATTTAAAGTATTTATTGTTTTAGGTCCTATTCCTTTTAAAGCATTTAAATCATTCATATTTATACCTCTATTATATTATACTACATTGAAATTAAATATCTTTCCTTCATTATAACGAACAAATGTACTTAAGTCAAGGTTTTTTTCATTTTTTTTAAAAAAAAGCATTGACAAATTTTAAACATTGTATTAGTATATACATTACCAATTCGATTTAAGGCGAATTGGCGCTAGTATCACACTAGCCAACCCCTTTTTATTCTTTAAAAAGAAGCACCCTTCAGGGGGGATGCTTCTTTTGTTTTACGAATTTTCCATTTTTTGATAAAATTCATATCTTTTCATTGCTTCTTCTTTATTTTCTTTTAGAAGTTCATCTGCTTGTTCTGAATTAACTGTTCTAAGCATACGATAACGAGTTTGACTGTTTAAAAATTCGTCATATAGATCAAAATCAACATTTTTACTATCAATTACTAAACCATTTTTAGGATCATATCTAAATAGTGGAAAGTAACCACATTTGGTTGCTAATTGTTCATATTCAATGCTACACTCTAAACCTTTATCATATCCATGAGCAATACATGGGGTATAGGCAATTAGAATTGATGGCCCTTTATGATTACTAGCTTCCATCATAGCTTTTAATGTTTGCATTGGATTTGCTCCAATATTAATAGTTGCAACATAACAATTAGGATAAGTTAGGCATATACGCGCTAAATCTTTTTTAGCGATTTTTTTACCTTTAGAAGTAAATGATGCTATACTACCTAAAGGACTTGCTTTAGAAGATTGACCTCCTGTATTAGAATAAACTTGCGTATCTAAAACTAAAATGTTTACATCATCACCACTTGATAAGACGTGATCAATTCCTCCAAAACCTATATCATAGGCCCAACCATCACCACCAATTGTCCAAATATTTCTTTTGATAAGATAGTCTTTTAACTTGACGATTACTTCAGGACAGTCATCATAATTTAGATTATCATATACTTCTTTAGTAATTTCATAACTATCCATATTATCTAACCATTTGGTAAATAGATCTTTATTAACATTGTCCATGTTATCATACATTGCATCTTTTAATTTGTTTTTAATAGCTAAGTCCCCTAATAAGATACCATAACCATATTCAGCATTATCTTCAAACAAAGAGTTAGCCCAAGGGACTCTATAAGGCATAGATGGGGCACTAGCACCATAGATTGATGAACAACCTGTTGCATTAGCGATTATCAAACTTTTACCAAATAATTGAGTTAACAATTTGATATAAGCTGGTTGGCCACATCCTGCACAAGCTCCACTAAAGCAAAATTTAGGTTTTATAAATTGTGTATCTTTAAAGGTTTTGATATCAATATCTTTAGGGGTTATATTTTTATCTAAGTAGTCAAATATTTCTTGTTCCCCTTCTTTTAAAGCATCATCTAATTTGTTAGATACTAAAGCTTTTTGTTTATCTTTACCAGGACAATTATTGATACATATTCCACAACCTGTACAGTCTTTAACACTTATTCCAATTGTGTAATAATAATCGTTTTGTTTAATACATCTTTGTCTAATTTTATCTGGGGCTAGATTAAATTCTTTTTCTGTTAACAAGTATGGTCTAATAACACCATGTGGACAATATAAAGAACATTGATTACAAGTTATACAATTTTGACTTATCCACTTACTTACATTGTCACTGATACCTCTTTTTTCTGTTTCTGAAGTTCCACATGGGAAAGTACCATTAGGTCTTTTTAAGAAAGCACTTGTTTTTAACTCATTTCCTTTTCTTTTTTTCATGTACTCAATTACATCATGTTCTACTTCAATATCAAATGTTTCTTCTGTATCTATTTTTATTTCTTTTAAATAATTAACTGCTTCATCGATAGCATTAAAATTGGCATTAACGATTTCTTCACCTTTTTTTAGATAACGATCTGAAGCATATTTTTTCATTTCCATTTTAGCTTTGTCATAATCCATTAAATTGATTAAGTACATGATTACACTTTCAACAATTGTACTTATTTTATTTTTTAGGCCTAATTTTCTAGCTAATTCATAGGCGTTAATCATAAATACTTTTATATGTCTTTCGTTTATGATTTTTTTAGTTTCATTGTTTATACTTTTATTTAACTCTTCTTCTGTTTTTATGGTATTTATAATTAAAGCTCCATGTTCTTTTATGTTTTGAAGAAAATCAAATTCTTTTAAATAACTATCTTTAGTGATTACGACTAAAGATGGATTTTCCACATAATAAGTAGATCTAATTATTTCATCTGAAAAACGTAAATGTGATACTGTTATACCTCCTGATTTTTTAGAGTCGTATTGAAAGTATCCTTGAACATATTTATCTGTATTATCACCTACTAATTTTATCAGACTTTTAGATGCACTAACCATTCCATCACTACCAAAACCATAAATTAGAATTTCTTTACTTTTATTGATTTTAAATTCAGTAGTTTCCAAACTTAGATTAGTAACATCATCTGTTATCCCAATGGTAAAATTATCAACTGGGTTTTCTAACATATCAAAAACAGCTTTTATTTGACTAGGATTAACGTTTTTACTAGCAAGCCCATAACGACCTCCTACGACATTTAAATGAGGAAGTGCTTGTTTTACATCTAAGTATAAAGGTTCTCTAGATCCTTGTTCTTTAGTTCTATCTAAAACAGCTACATTAGTTACACTAAAAGGTATTTCTTTGATTAAATACTCACTATTAAAAGGTCTATATAAATGAACTTCTACTAATCCTACTTTATAATCACCTTCATTTAAAACATCGATTACTTCTTTGATTGTTTCACAAACAGAACCCATAGCTATAATTATATGGTTTGCGTCTTCTTTTCCATAGTAGTTAAATGGTTTATAATTGGTATTAGCGATTTTATTAATTTCATTCATATATTCTTCTACTACTTTAAAAGCATTATTATAAAACTTATTTCTAACTTCCATCATTTGAAAGTAGATATCTTCACTTTGACTTGTTCCTTTAGTATAAGGTTTTAAAGGATTTAAAGCGTGATTTCTAAATCTATCTAAAGCTTCATAATCAACTAAAGGTTTCAAATCTTCTTTTTCAATAATATCTATTTTTTGAATTTCATGACTTGTTCTAAAGCCATCAAAAAAGTGTAAAAATGGAATACTTGATTTAATAGCAGCAAGATGAGCTACAGCAGATAAGTAAGCTGTATCTTGAACAGATGATGATGCGATAATTGCAAAACCTGTCGCTCTAGTAGCATATACATCTTGATGATCTCCCATAATACTTAAAGCATGAGTAGCTAAACTTCTAGCTGCAACATGAATAACACAAGGTAGCATTTCTCCTGCCATTTTATACATATTAGGTATCATTAAAAGCAAGCCTTGACTTGAAGTAAAAGTAGAAGCTAAACTACCTACTGATAAAGCTCCATGAACAACCCCACTAGCTCCTGCTTCACTTTGCATCTCTATTACCTTAACAGAATCATTAAAAATGTTTAAACGTGAAGTAGTCCATTCATCTATATGTTCAGACATAGGACTTGCTGGTGTAATAGGATAAATACCTGCAATTTCTGTAAACATATAAGCAACATTAGCAGTTGCTTCATTACCATCAATCGTTACTTTCTTTACCATGCTATCACCTATTATAATTATAACATCTACACTTGTTTTTTTCAAACAAAAAATAGCTTATTTATTTAAACTATTTTTAAGTTTGTCAACTTGAATGTCAAATTGATTAGAATTTGTTATAAAACTACCTACAACTGCAATGTCACTTTTTTTAACTAAGGAAATAGTTTCATCATTGATTCCCCCATCTACTTCAATTGAATAATTATATTTTTTAACTGTTCTTATATAGTCTAATTTTTCAATTCTTTTGATGGTTTTTCTTTTGAATTTTTGACCTCCAAATCCAGGTTCAACACTCATAACTAAGACTAAATCAACGTATTTTAAATAAGGTATTATTTTAGTAAGGGGTGTACTTGGTCTAATCGCAAGGCCTGCTTTAGATCCATTTTCTTTGATGTAAGATATAATTTTTAAAGGATCTTTTATAGCTTCAACATGAAAAGTTAGATATCTTGGTTTTAAGGTTATATATTTTTTAACGTAAGTAAAAACATCTGTTACCATTAAATGAACATCTAAAGGTTTTCTTTGTTTAGATGCAATTTCTTTCATTTGTTCAAAATCATAACTACGATTTAAAACAAAAATTCCATCCATTACATCTAAATGAAGATAGGTTATTTTTAATTTACCTATTTTAGCTACTTTTTTTAAAACATCGTTTTTAATAGATAAAAATGATACTGATAATTTCATGTTATTCTCCTATAAATTTCAAATAATTTTCATATCTTGATTTTAAAATTTTTCCTTCTTTTACTAGTTGTTTTACTTTGCATTCTTTTTCTTTATTGTGCATACAATCTTTAAAAGGACAGGAAACATCTTTAAATTCTCTAAAACTATTTTTGATATCTACTTTATCCATATCTTTAAAATCGACACTTGAAAAACCAGGTGTATCTGCGACTAATCCTTGGTTTAAAGAAATTAACTCAACATGTCTAGTTGTATGTTTTCCTCTTCCTAAGGCATAAGATATCTCATCTGTTTTAAGGTTTAAGGATGGATCAATACGATTTAAAAGAGTTGATTTACCACTTCCACTTTGACCAGTAAAAACAACAATTTTATTTTTGAATAGTTTTTTTATTTCGTCTATTTGTGTATTTATATACACTTTATAACCAATCTTTTTATAGTAGTTAATATAAGTTTTTATTTCTTTTTTATCGTCTAAAAGATCTAATTTAGTAAAACATATAACTGGTTTTATTTTGTTGTATTCAACAATAGTTATTAGTTTATCTAAAAGATAAGGTGAAAAGTTAGGATGGATAACACTTGTTACAATTAAACAAATATCAACATTACTAACAAAAGGTCTTAATAAATAATTGTCCCTATCTTCTATTTTAGTAATGTATTTTTTTTCTTCATCAAATGATACTATATCACCAACCATAGGAGTTATTTTATCATTTCTAAATTTTCCTCTTGCTTTACAAACATATCTTTTATCATTACTTAAAATGGTATAATCATTACTGATAATTTTTACTATTCTACCTTGCATGTTATTCTTCTAATGTAGTAGGATCTTCTGGTAGGGTTTGATTAATTGGGTCTTTAGCGACAGTTACTTTTAAGGTAACTCCTTCTACTACTTTACTTCCTTTTAATCTACTTTGATAAATAATTGTCCCTTCTGTTTTAGATCCATCTTCTTTATAAGTAGTTTCTAAAACTACCCCATGTTCTTCACAAAATTCTTCAACAGCATCTAAATACCAAGCTTCACCTACAAAGTCTGGATAAACTACGATTAAACGAGAAACTTCTAAGGTAATAGAATCTCCTTTTACTAGTTGTTTTCCAACTTCAGTTTTTTGTGACAAAATTATACCATCTTTGATGTTATCTTCTTCTGTAACATCTTTATAATCAACAATTACGTTGATGTTATTTGCTTCTAATTTAGCTTGCACTTCACTTATAGTTTTACCAACATAATTTTCAGCTTTTATTCCATCAGCTCCAGTTGATACAACGATTG
>CANQER010000045.1 GCA_947595415.1 uncultured Bacilli bacterium | reverse complement strand
GAGATACCAGAAAGTGGTATAGAAGTTAAAAATTTAAAATTAAAAAATAATAATTTTAAAAGTGGAACAATAGTAAATGATAATGGAAAAGTAGTAGCACAAGAATTAAGTAATGGAGAATATTGTGCAAGTGGAGAAAAAGGAAGTATTATAGTAAACAAAGGAAGTTGTACAGAAGTAGTAAAAGAAGATTATAAAGATTCAGAATTAAAAGGGAATGATCCAGTAATAACAAATGGACTGGTACCAGTAAACATCTTAGGAGAAGGAAAAGTAACAAAAGCAAATATAAAAGAAAAATGGTATGATTATAGTAATCAAGAATGGGCAAACGCAGTGCTATTAGCAGATGGAACAAATGGTAGTTCATATTCTGATGGAGAAACAATAGAAGAAGGTAAAATAAGAGCTTACTTTGTATGGATACCAAGATATAAGTATCAAATATTTGATGAAGGAAACTATTCATCTAAAACAAATTTAACATCAAAAGAACAAAAAATAGAAATAGAATTTCAAGAAAAAAATGAGACTGTATCTGGTGAAAAAACAGGAGAATGGTTAACACACCCAGCATTTACAACATTAGGAGTAAGTGGAATCTGGGTAGGAAAATTTGAAGTAGGATATAATCAAAACGAAAATACAAATGGAGATATAACAACAAATAGTTGGACAAGAACAGGAGCAGAAAAGACAGTAACATATGATGCAAATTTACCAAAAAAGATAATAGTAAAACCAAATGTATATTCATGGAGAAATCAAACAGTAAATACATTTTTTAAGACATTATATGAATTTGATAGAGAATTAGATAGTCATATGATGAAAAATACAGAATGGGGAGCAGTAGCATACTTGTCTCATTCAAAATATGGAAAATATGGAAATGAGTTATATAAAGAAGCTGCTGAAAAAGAAGTATATATAAATAATTGTAAAAATTATATAACAGGGATATCAGGTAATAGCGTATCAGAGTCAAGTTCAGAAACAACATGTACAACAAATACATATGAAACAGAAAATGGCCAAAAAGCAAGTACAACAGGGAATATAACAGGTGTGTATGATATGTCAGGAGGAGCATATGAATATGTGGCAGGGTATAATAAAAGTTTAACTCAAGATAAATTAACAAATGGTGGATTTGACAGTGAGCCAACTACACAATATTCAGGATTAGAAAAATATTTTGATGTTTATAAGTCAGGCACAAGCA
Source organism: uncultured Bacilli bacterium (assembly GCA_947595415.1). GTDB lineage: Bacteria > Bacillota_I > Bacilli_A > RF39 > UBA660 > CANQER01. Next base: position 6,625 of record CANQER010000045.1, on the reverse strand, counting down.
GTACTGATTATTCAAGAAGAATATTAGGAGATGCCACAGGAGAAATGGGACCTTTTGGTTACAAAAGTGATGCTTCTGGACCTTATAGTAGTTGGTATGGTGATTATGCTGTCTTAGTTACCTCTAGTACCCCGTATATTAGTCGTGGTGGCTACTATGATGATAGTACTAGAGCTGGAGTGTTTGACTTCGACAGCTTCTATGGTTATTCTGGCAATAGGTACTCTACTCGCCTAGTCCTTGCTCCTCAAATATAAATATACAAAAAAAAATAAGTAATTGCTACTTATTTTTTTGTAAATCTTTAATATATTTATCATAAGATTTTTTAATGTTAGAATCAACTATATCCATCTTATATTCTTTTCTAACTTCAATCCAAGCTAACTCAATAGCATTATCATCTTCCATCTTTTCATTAACCAAAGTATCAACAATACTATCTTTAACTTCATCTAATTTAGGTTTGTCTTTTTGACTTACTTTATAAATAACGTGGTATCCATATTCTGATTCAACAGGTTTAGTAGTATATTCATTAACCTTTAAATCATAAGAAGCTTTCCAGAAATTCGCATCAGTATCTTGTTTAGTAAAGTTAGAATAAAGACCACCTTCACTAGCTGTACCTTCATCATCAGAATATTTCTTAGCTAAATCTTCAATCTTTTCACCTTTTTTAAGTTTACTAATTATATCATTAGCTTCCTTTAAAGCTTTATCCTTAGCTTTTTTCTTGTCAGCATCACTAGCATTGTCATCTGCATCAACCTTAATCAAAACATGTCTAACAGTCATTTCTCCAAAAATTTCACTATTGTAGTAACCTTGAATTTCTTTATCTTCTAAATGATTCTTATAGTAATTTTTTGCAACCTCTCTTTGTTTATATTGATCAATCAAATATTGTTTAAATGAATTTTCATCTTCAAATCCATTACTAACTAACATATCCTTAAACTCATATCCTTGAGATTCATAATAACTCTTCATTTGTTTAATTTGACTATCAGCATAACTACTAGCAGACTTTTCATCCTTAATCTCTTTACTAGCAATATAAGAATCAATCATATTAATCATCGTACTATAACCACTAGTTTTTTTCATCTCACTATACAAATCTTCAGCACTAAAGTTTTTACCATTTAACTTAGTAACTACTTCCTTTCCATCTTGGAGAGTTGGAATCTTACCACATCCCATAAGTAAAAAACATAAACTTAAACTAACTATTAATAATTTCTTATTCATAAAATCTTCCTTTCAGTCCATTAAATATCATATCAAAAAAACAAAAAAAATACAACAATTTAGTTATATGTATTCACACAAATTACATTTTTCCATAAAATAATGTGAAAGATAAAAAAAGGAGGAATGACTTATGTGTAATACAGGAGTATCAGGTGCTGCTATAGTTTTAGTATTATTTATTCTTTTAATTATCATACTTGGGGCATATATTTAAGCCCTAAGGATTGGAGGTGTGAATAATGGCTTGTGGAAATCCTTGTAACAACACTACCCAAACTGGTAGTTCAAATGGCTATATAATACTAATTGTATTATATATTTTACTAGCGATAATCTTAGGTGCTAGTATACGTTACTAAAAAGAGGTAATCCTCTTTTTAATTTTGTTTTGACTTTTATAATTAAAATAGGTTATAATAAAATTGGTGATAAGATGGCAAAGTATGATGAAAGCTCGATAAAAATCTTAGAAGGATTAGAAGCAGTAAGAAAAAGACCAGGGATGTATATTGGTTCAACTGATAAAAGAGGTTTGCATCATTTGGTTTGGGAGATTGTCGATAATTCAATCGATGAAGTTATCAATGGTTATGGTAATAAAATCAAAATAATTTTAAACAAAGATAAAAGTATTACTATAAGTGATGAAGGAAGAGGTATCCCTTGTGGAATGCACGCAAGTGGAATGTCTACCCCTGAAGTAATTTATACAGTCCTACATGCAGGAGGAAAATTTGAATCAAGTGGATATACAGTTTCTGGAGGACTTCATGGAGTTGGAGCTAGTGTAGTAAATGCCCTTAGTAAATGGATGGAAGTAAATATTAAAAGGGATGGATTTGAACACTACATTAGATTTGAAAATGGGGGTAAATTAGTTGTCCCTTTAAAACAAATAAATAAAACTTCTAAAACAGGAACAACAGTTACTTTTATGCCTGATGATGAAATATTTTCTACTACTAATTTTTCTTATGCAACAATTGTTGAAAGAATGCAAGAAAGTGCATTTTTACTTAAAAATTTAACGATCGAAGTAATTGATGAAATAGAAGGTAAAAAAGAAGTTTTTCATTATGAAAATGGTCTTGAATCTTTTGTTTTATATCTAAACGATGATAAAAAAGAATTACACAAAGTTTTTCATTTTTCAGCTAGTCGTGATGGGATTGATGTTGAAGTAGCTCTTCAATACACAGATACTTATTCTGAAAACATTATATCGTTTGTTAATAATGTTAAAACTACTGATGGGGGAACTCATGAAGTAGGTTTTAAGTCTGCTTTAACTAGAGTTTTTAATGAATATGCTAAAGCCAATAACTATTTAAAAGCTAAAGATAAAAATTTTGAAGGTAATGATACAAGAGAAGGTTTAACTGCTATTATAAGTTTAAAAATACCAGAAAAACTTTTACAATTTGAAGGTCAAACTAAAGCTAAATTAGGTACTCCAGAAGCAAGACCAATTGTTGAAAGTATTGTTTCTGAAAAACTTCAATTTTTCTTAGAGGAAAACAAAATGGTCGCAACAAGTATATTAGAAAAAATGGTTAAAAGTAAAAATGTAAGAGAACTAGCTAGAAAAGCTAGAGATGAAGCAAGGTTAGGAAAAGATAAAAATAAAAAAGAACGAGCTTTAAGTGGTAAATTAACACCAGCTCAAAATCGTAATCCTGATAAAAATGAACTCTTTTTAGTCGAAGGTGATAGTGCAGGTGGATCTGCTAAACAAGGAAGAGATCGTAAATTTCAAGCTATTTTACCTTTAAGAGGAAAGGTTATAAATACAGAAAAAGCAAGATTAGAAGAGATTTTAAAAAACGAAGAAATAAATACGATGATTCATACTATTGGCGCAGGGGTTGGAAGTGATTTTGAGGTTAAAGATTCTAATTATGATAAAGTAATTATTATGACAGATGCTGATGATGATGGAGCTCATATTCAAATTTTGTTACTTACGTTTTTCTATAGGTATATGAAACCTTTAATTGAGGCTGGAAAACTATATATTGCGATGCCTCCTTTGTATAAAATTTCTTTTGGTAAAGAGGTTTATTATGCATGGGATGAAATGGATCGAAAAGAGATTTTGGACAAACATAAAACTGGTAAAATGGATGTTCAAAGATACAAAGGTTTAGGTGAAATGAATGCAGATCAACTATGGGAAACAACTATGGATCCTAATACGAGAAATTTAATTAAGGTTAATATCACAGATGCTGCTTTAGCTGAAAAAAGGGTAAGTGTTTTAATGGGGGATAAGGTAGAACCTCGTAAAAAGTGGATTGAAGAAAATGTTGAGTTTTCTTTGGAAGATAATTATGAAATATAGAAGTGGAGTAGTATATGAAAGAAGCAGTTTTTAATTTTATTTTTAATAATAGTTTAAAAATAAATCGTTTAATATTTAATATGGAAGATAATTATTATAATGAAGAGTATTTACTATCATTACTAGATTTATTAAAGGGTGAAATTGGGTTTAATAAGTTATATAATGAGGTTGATTTTACTAAAGATTTTATTTATAATTTAGATTTGGATGAAAAATTATCTTACACTCATAATATTTTATATACTTTGATTATATATTTGATGGAAAAGGGTAAATACAAAGAAAATGAAGAGGTTATAAAGGATTATATTAATATTCTTCATTACTATAAACCTATTGAAATACAAAGTGTTAAAGTTAATAGAAAAGTTTGATTTAATATAAGGTGATAAAATGCAAGATATAGTAAAAAAAATATATGATTATTCTTTAGAGGAGATAATGGGTAAGTGTTTTGGTAGGTATGCTAAAACGATTATCCAAGATAGGGCTTTACCAGATGTTAGGGATGGATTAAAACCTGTTCAAAGAAGAATTTTGTATTCGATGTATAGGGAAAAAAATACGTATGATAAACCTTATCGTAAGGCTGCTCGTTCAGTTGGGGATGTTATGGGTAAATACCATCCTCATGGTGATTCATCGATTTATGAAGCGATTGTTAGGATGAGTCAGTGGTGGAAGTTAAATACAACTTTGATTGATATGCATGGTAATAATGGATCAATGGATGGGGATAGTCCTGCTGCGATGCGTTATACTGAGGCAAGACTTTCTAAGATAAGTAATGAGTTACTTAAGGATATTGATAAGGATACAATTATTTGGGCTCCTAATTTTGATGATACATTATGGGAACCAACTGTTTTGCCTGCTCGTTTTCCTAACTTATTAGTAAATGGTTCTACTGGTATTAGTGCAGGGTATGCGACTAATATTCCCCCTCATAATTTAGGGGAAATAATTGATGCTACAATTAAAAGAATTGAAAGTCCTAACTGTAGTTTGGATGATATTTTAGAAATTGTTAAAGGTCCTGATTTTCCAACCAGTGCGATTGTTGAGGGAATCTCTGGAATAAGGGAGGCTTATGAAACTGGTAGGGGAAGAGTTTTTGTTAAGGCTAAAACTGAGTTTGCGAAAAATAAGGGTAAGGATCAAATAATTATTACAGAACTACCTTTTGAGGTTAATAAGGCTAATTTGGTTAAAAAAATAGATGAGATAAGACTTGATAAAAAAATAGAGGGAATTGCTGAGGTTAGAGATGAGTCTGATCGTGAGGGTTTAAGGATAGCTATTGATTTAAAAAAGGATGCTAATAAGGAACTTATATTAAATTATTTACTTAAAAATACTGAACTTAAGATTTCTTATAATTTTAATATGGTAGCGATTGTAAATAGACGACCTATGACTTTAGGAATTATTCCTATAATTGATGCTTATATTGATCATCAAAAAGAGGTTGTTACTAAGAAGACTGAGTTTGATTTGAATTTTGCGAAAAATAGGATGCATATAGTAGAGGGTCTTATTAAGGCTTTGGATATTTTGGATGAGATTATTAAAACGATTAGGGCTAGTAAGAATAAGGCTGATGCTAAGGATAATTTGATAAAACTATATGAGTTTAGTGAAAGACAAGCTGAAGCTATTGTTACTCTTCAACTTTATCGTTTGTCTAATACTGATATTAATGATTTGTTAAAGGAGTTTAGTAATCTTGAGAAGGTTATTAAGTTGTTGGAGTCTATTTTAAGTAGTGAGGTTAAACTTAAGAATGTTATTAAGGATGATTTAAAGAAGATAAAGGATGAATATGGTAGTGATCGTAAAACTGTTATTGAGGATGAGGTAACAGAGATTAGGATTGATACTAAGGAAATGGTTACTAAGGAAGATTGTATTGTGGTTGTTACTAATGAGGGGTATATTAAGAGGGTACCTATTAGGAGTTATACAACTAGTAGTGATGATACTTTGGTAAAGGATAAGGATTTTGTTACTGGTATATATGAGATGAATACGATGGATACTTTACTTTTGTTTACTAATATGGGTAATTATTTGTATATTCCTGTTTTTGAGATTCATGAGTTAAAGTGGAAAGATTTGGGTAAACATGTTAGTAATGTTGTTAAGTTAAATATGGATGAATCTATTATAGGTAGTGTTCCTGTTTATGAGTTTAATGATGATTATATAACTATTTTTACTAAAAATGGAATGGTTAAAAGGACTTTGGTTAGTGATTTTAAGGTTCAAAGGTATTCTAAGGCAATGATGGCGATTAAACTTAAGGATGATGATGAGGTAGTAAGTGTATGTGGTGGTCGAAAGAGTCATGTGTTTATTGTAACTAGAAATGGTTATGCTCTTCACTATAGGGTAGATGAGATACCTATTGTTGGTCTTAAGACTAGTGGTGTTAAGGCGATTAATTTGAAGGATGATATTGTTTTGAATGCTCATGTTTTTGATAGTGGTGAGTTTATTACGATTGTTACTGATAAGGGTACTGGTAAACGTATTAGGTTAGGTGAGTTTGAACTTTCTAGTCGTGCTAGGAGAGGTTTACTTTTGGTAAGAGAGGTTAAGACTAATCCATATCGCATTTTAAATTCGTTTGTTTTAAATGGTAAGGATAGTATTAATGTTATGATTGATGATGATGTTTTGAATTTGAAGTTGACTGAACTTCCTATTGCAGATAGATATTCTGTTGGTATGCAAATTACGAAGAAGAAGATTTTGAATGTTTATGAGGTAAAGGGTTTGGTTAAAAGGGATGATGTTCCTATAAAGGAGCTTGAGGAAGATATTTCTTTAGATGAGGTTGATCAAAGAATAATGACGATTGATGATTTTTTAAAGGATTTAGATAAATAGGACTATTAATGTCCTTTTTTTGTAAAGTAGTATATTACATACTTGATTAAATAGTTATTTAATGGTATATTAGTAATGTAATAAATAGTAGATAAAGGAGAATGAGTATGTTAGCAAATAGCAAATGGGGGG
>CANQER010000044.1 GCA_947595415.1 uncultured Bacilli bacterium | reverse complement strand
ACGATGTAGTAGAGGATATTTCATAGAGTCGTGTTTAGATGTACAGGACTTTTTATAGTGTTTGTATAAAAATAAGAATAAAGATAATAATAGTATTGGAGGTATCAAATATGAAAATAAATAATAAGAAAGGATTTACATTAATAGAGTTATTAGCAGTAATAGTAATACTAGCAATAATAGCACTAATCGCAGTACCAATAGTAATAAATGTAATAGAAAAAGCAAAAGAGGAAAGTTATAAAAGAAGTGTAGAGTTTGCGATAGATGCAGCAGAATTATATTTAGTAGAAAATGGATTATCAGAGATACCAGAGAGTGGTATTGATGTAACAGATTTAAAATTAAAGAATAATAATTTTACGAGTGGAAAGATAATAAATACTGGTGGAAAAATAGAAGCCCAAGAAGTGACAGATGGGGTTTATTGTGCAAGTGGAGAAAAAGGAAGTATTACAGTAAGCAAAGGAAGTTGTGATGGAACAGTAGTAGAAGAAGAATATAGTGATCCAGAATTAAATGGAAATGATCCAGTAATAACAAATAGCTTAGTACCAGTAAATATAGCAAACGATGGTAAGGTAACAAAAGCTAATATAGAAGAAAAATGGTATGATTATAGTAAACAAGAATGGGCGAATGCAGTAATACTAACAGATGGAACAAATGGTAGTTCATATGCTGATGGTGATACAATAGATGAAAGTAAAATAAAAGCTTATTTTGTCTGGATTCCAAGATATAGATATAAACTATTTAACATAAGTACAAATACAGTAGAACCAAAACAAATAGAAATAGAATTTCAAAAAATAGATAATACAGATAAAGGTACAGCAAATGATTCATGGTTAACGCATCCAGCGTTTACAACACTAGATGTAAGTGGAATTTGGGTAGGAAAATTTGAAGTAGGATATAATCAAAGTAGCAATACAGATGGTGAAATTAAAGTAGATGATACATGGACAGAAGAAAAAGCAAGAACTGGGGCTACATATAGTGAAGACTTAACAAAAAAAATAATAGTAAAACCAAGTGTATATTCATGGAGAAATCAAAAAGTAAATACATTTTTTGAAACACTATATAATTTTGATAGAGATTTAGATAGTCATATGATGAAAAATACAGAATGGGGAGCAGTAGCCTATTTATCTCATTCAAAATATGGAAAGTATGGAAGTAGTGATTCAGAAAAAGAAGTATATATAAACAATTGTAGTAATTATGTAACAGGAATAGCAGGAGATAGCGCAGCAGATTCTCCTTCATCGACTACATGTGCAAAAAACACATACAATACAGAAAATGGTCAAAAAGCAAGTACAACAGGAAATATAACAGGAGTCTATGATATGTCAGGAGGAGCTTGGGAATATGTAGCAGGATATAGAAAAAATGGAAGTAAAAGTGATAGTGGTTTTATAAGTGAACCAATAGAACAATATTCAAATGTAGAAAAGTATTTTGATATATATGATAATACTACAGATTCAAGCAGTAATTATAGCACCAGAATTTTAGGAGATGCCACAGCAGAAACAAGAGCGTGGTATAATGATAGTGCCTATTTTGTAAGTACAACTTCACCATGGTTTCAACGTGGTGGTGAATATGAAAATACTAATTCAAATGGTATTTTTACATTCTATAGTACTTCTGGTAACTCTTCTAGTAACAGAGGTAATTCTACCTACAGATACTATTCATCTCGTCTAGTACTATCACCATCAAATTAAATCTAAAACTATAAATTATTTATATTAAACCAACAAAAAAAGGGGTTAAAACAATAACTCCTTTTATTTAAGGTATAAAACCTCAGGGTACAACATACTACACTTTCTCATCAAAGAGTTGTTTAATATCGATTTCCAAAGCAATCGCTATTCTCTCCAAAGTATCTAACGAAAAAGTTTCCCTTACCTTAGGAGATTCAATAGCTCTTATGAAACCATGACTTAAATCAGCTATATCAGCCAATTGTTGCTGAGTATAGCCTCTTTGGATGCGATACTTACGTATATTATATCTCGCAATATCGTAAGCATTTGAATAAGTTTCAACTTTCATAAAAATCACCTATATACCCAATTATATTTTATACCAAATTTTGGTAATTTAATGTATTTCATTACATTACATAACTAAAAGTATCAAAAATTCCAAAATTATAGTATAATAAAATAGGTGGTTGTATGTATAAAAAAGTAGTAGTTCTAGGTGGTGGAACAGGAATGTCTACTTTACTAAGAGGACTTAAAAATTTTCCTTTAGATATTATTGCTATCGTATCAGTATGTGATGATGGTAAAAGTACAGGAAGACTTAGAAAAGAATTTAATATTCCAGCTGTAGGTGACATTAGAAAAGTAATCGCATCCTTAGCTGAAACAGAACCATTAGTTGAAAAACTAATAAACTATCGTTTTCAAAATGGTGATGGCTTATCTGGTCATACCATAGGTAACTTATTACTCACAGCTTTAACTAACATAACAGGAAATGTATCAGAAGGAGTAGAAGCTTTAGGTAAAGTTTTAAACCTAAAAGGAAAAGTTATCCCTCTAACAGAAGATAACGTTACCCTAATGGCTCATATGGAAGATGGAGATATTGTTGAAGGTGAAAGAAATATAACCTTAGACAAAAGAAAAATAAAAGACGTTTTCTACAAAGAAAAACCAATTGTAAATAAAGACGCTATTAAAGCTATAAAAGAAGCAGACTTAATAGTTTTAAGTATGGGTAGTATATACACAAGTATCATTCCTAACTTAATTTGTAAGGAAATAACTGACGCTATTGACTCTAATAAAAACAGTGTTATGTATGTATCTAACATCGTAACTCAACCAGGTGAAACAGATAATTTTAAAGTAAGTGATCATATACGTGTTATAAACAATCAACTAGGTAAGAAAAAAATAGACGTTGTTGTCGCTAATAACAGTAAAATAGATAAACAATTAGCTTTAAAATATTCAACTTTAGAACAAAAAGATCCTGTTTTATTAGACTACGATAAATTAAAACAAGAAAACATAAAAATAATCGAAGATGATTTAGTTGTAATCGAAGATAATATGTTACGTCATGATGTTATGAAATTAGCTTTTAATATTTTTTCATATCTTATATAGGAGGTATTTATGTCATTTGCTAGTGTAGTTAAAAACGAAGTAAGTAAACTTGAAAAAGATGATATCTATAATATATCTACTTTATCTGCTATCATAAGATTAATTGGTAATACAAGTGATAGTATAAAAATAATGACTGAAAATGCTAGTGTTGCTAGATATGTTTTTAAGTGTTTTAAAACACTTTTTAATATTAACTTAAAAGTTACTGTAAGAAAAGGTTACAATTTTAATAAAAACTATATCTATATCTTAGAAACTAAAAATAAAAAAGAAACTATTTTAAAAGAAGTTGGTCTATTTAATAGAAATATACCAGAGGAGTTTATAATAGGTGATGAAGAACTTATTAGATCTTATTTAAGAGGTGTTTTTATAAGTGTTGGTAGTATTAATGATCCTAAAACATCAAGATATCATTTGGAGTTTTTAGTTGACAATATTGAATATGCTAATTTTTTAAGTGATTTACTCAATAATTTTGATTTAAACTGTAAGATCTTAAATCGTGATAATAAATATATGGTTTATATAAAAGAAGCTGAAAAAATAGGAGATTTTTTAAGGATAATTGAAGCTTCTAGTGCCCTACTTTATTATGAAGATATAAGAATTTATAGGGATCATAAAAATATGACTAATCGTTTAAACAATTGCGAGCAAGCTAATGTTGATAAAATTATAAATACAGCTTATGAACAAATAAAAGATATAAACACTATAAAAGATTTAGATCTACTTGGAGAAAAAGAAAAGGTAGTAGCTTATTATCGTCTTAAATATCCTGAAGCATCACTTTTGGAATTAAGTAAAATAATAAGTATGGAAACAGGAAGTAGTATTACTAAATCTGGACTTTATCATCGTTTTAAAAAAATCAATTTATTAGCTGATAGAATTCGTAAGTCTAATGTAAACAAAAACGAATAGTTGTATATAATAAATTGAGGTGATAAAATGTATCAAGTTTATCAAGTTATGGCAGGTGATACTTTAAAATCCATTTCCAATGACATTGGAATAACTGAAGATTTACTAAAAATATTAAATGGTTTTCCTCAAAATAAAGAAGTTAGTGTAGGAGAAGTTATAGTTATACCTGTTACTAATGGTGGTTATTTTAACAATTACGTTGTTAAAAAAGGTGATACTATTTATGAAATAGCTAGAAAGTATAATGTTGATTATGAAGATTTGTTACTTATAAATGGTCTTTCTAAAGAAGAGTTTATCTATCCTAATCAAGAGATTATTATACCTAAAAGTGATGTTTTAGTTTATGTTACAAAAGATAATGATACTTTAAAAGATGTTTATAGTAAATGGCAAATACCAGTTTCAGAACTTGTTAAATATAATGAAAAAATATATTTGCTACCAGATCAAATGTTGGTGTATAAAAAAGGGTAAAATTTGTAAAAACTCTTTTTTTTTTTGATTATATATTATATAATAAATATAATTGAAAGGATGTTTTACATGAAGAAGATAGTAATTTTAATTTTGATTGTATTTTTAACTGGTTGTTTTGGAAGGTTAAAAACATATGAAGAGATAGATTATCAAACTTATACTAAAATGATTGATAATAAAGAGGATTTTGTTTTAGTTATAGCTGCTACTAGTTGTAGTGCTTGTGCTATTTTTAAGGAAACTTTAAACGATGTTGTTTCTGATAAACAGGTAAAGATATATGAAATTGATGTTGAAAAGATGAGTGAGGAAGATTATAAAAAATTTCATTCTGTTTATAATTATTCTGGGACACCAACTACTATTTTTATAAAAGATGGTAAGGAAACTTCAATATATGATCGTATTAATAATGTAAGTTATGATGAGTTAGTTGAAAAGTTATCTAAAATGGGTTTTTTGAAAGGATGATTAGATGAATGAGTTTAGTGTAATTGAAACGTATGGGGAAGATTTAACTGCTAAAAAGTATTTGGTTAATCCTGCGATTGCTCGTGAAAGTGAAATTAAAAAATTGATGATTGTTTTACTTACTCCAGAAAAGTCTGGGTTACTAATAGGTAAGCCTGGGATTGGTAAAACAGCGATAGTTGAGGGGCTTGCGTATTTGATACAGAAAAACGAAGTTCCTGTTTCACTACAAGGTTATAGGATTGTAAAACTTAATTCTACTTCATTGATTGGTAAGATTAATATTGGTGGTAAGGAAGAGATGGTTATCAATATTTTAGTAAATGAAATTAAAAATATTGATAAGTTAATTATTTTTATTGATGAAATTCATACTTTAATTGGTGGTAGTGAAGATGGACCTATGGATTTAGCTAATATTTTGAAACCAGCTTTGGATAGGGGTACTGTTAAAGCGATTGGAGCTACAACTACGATTGAATATAATACTTATGTTGTAAAGGATAGGGCTTTTTTAAGGAGGTTTGAACGTATTGATGTTGAAGAACCTGATGAGGAAACTACAGTTAAGATTTTGATGGGTTCTATTCCTAAGATAGCGAGTCAAACAGGGGCTAAGTTTAAATACAATGATTATGTTACGAAATTATTGGTTGAATCAATTGTTAGTGCTACTTCAGAGTATAAAAGGGTATATGGGCTTTCAGCTATGTATCCAGATATTGCTTTGTCTGTTTTAACTCAAGCTTTTTCTCAAGCTTTATACAATAATCGTTTGGAAGTTAATGTTTTAGATGTTTATAATGCTATTCTAACAAGTAAGAGAATATATCCTGATAGTATTGCTAAGGAACTTGCTTTGTTTAGGGAAAAGTTTGCTAAGTTATGTGAGGAAGAGGGTATTACTTTACCAGTAGTTCAGGCTTCAGATATTGTAAATAATGAAGAAAATTTTGGATTATAAGGATGATTGGTTTCATTCTTTTATCATATAATTTATAAATGAACATATTTTTTATTAGGAATATAGCCAAATGTTTATAAATGTGTTAAAATTAAAGTAGGTGGGTGATAAGATGAGAGAAGTGCCAGTTAAAAATTACGTTTTATATACTATTGTTGGGATAGTAAGTTTGTTGGTAGTTTTTTATATAGCTCATTTGTATAATACAAATAAGGAATATAGGCAAAACAATTCAGTTTTATCGTTGGTTGTTTTTGAGGTTAAGGATAATGAGTTAGAGTCTTATTTAGTGGAAAACCCTAATATTGTTATTTATATGGCATCTTCTAAGGATATGGATGTTAAACCATTTGAGGATAAGTTTAATAATTATATTAAGGATCAACAAATATCTAAGGAGATTGTTTATTTAGATACTAGTAAGGTTTCAGATAAAGGTTTTTACAAGAAAACGATTAAAAAATTTTTTGATAAAGATATAAGTATTAGTAATTTGGCTAATAAAACTAGTTTACTTATTGTAAAAGATGGTAGGGTAGTTGATTACATTAATAAAAATTCTTCTAATATTAATATTGAACAAGTTGAATATGTTTTAAAAAAGTATGAAGTGGTTAGATGATTAATGTTGTTTTATATGAACCTGAGATACCTCAAAATACAGGTAATATTATGAGGACTTGTGCTGGTACTGGGGTAAGACTTCATTTGATTGAACCTTTGGGGTTTAGTTTGGATGAGAAGAGTATTAGAAGAAGTGGGGCAAATTATATAAATGATTGTCAATATAGTGTCTATAAAAATTGGGATGATTTTGTAAGTAAGAATGATGGTGTTTATTATTTTTTGACGAGATATGGTAAAAAAACTCATACTGACTTTACATATCTTGACGATAATATTTATTTGATTTTTGGTAGGGAAAGTAGTGGAATTCCTAAGGAAATTCTTAAAAGTCATTTGGATCACTGTATGAGGATTCCTATGAATGATAAGATAAGGAGTTTAAATCTTTCTAATACTGTAGCGATTATGGTGTATGAGGTTTTAAGACAACAGGGATATCCTGATTTACTTAGATATGAACCTTTTAAGGGTGAAGATTATTTAATTTCTTAAAGTACTTGAAAAATATTTTTATTAGTGTTAATATATATATAGAATATAGGAGGGCGATTATGGATTCTATGGTGGAATTTGTGAGTAATAACTATTTGTGGATTATTATAATTGGGGTAGTATTACTTATGGCTTTGGTTGGATATATAGCAGAAAAGACAGATTTTGGGAGAAAAAACCTTCAAAAAACAGAAAGTGTAAAAAAGACAAAAAAGGCTAAAAATGATGAAAAGGAAAAACAAGTAACTAAAATTTCAGATAAGGAAGATAAGGAAGAATTAAAAGAAGAGGTTGTAGAACCTACTAAGGTAGAAGAACCTGAGGTTGAAAATATTGTTCCTAGTGATACAAGTGATTCTATTGTTTATGATGATTTAGCTAGTAAAAATGATGTTAGTAGTGATTATTCTTATACAACTCCTACATCTGATGAGGATTTGTATAAACCTTTAACTGAGGAAAAAATTGAACCTACTACAGATGTTTCAGAGGATTTATATAAACCACTTGGTGATAGTTTATATGAAGTACCTAAGGCTGTTAGTGAAAGTAGTGTAGTAGAAGAATATCCATCTAAAAATGAAGATACTGTTAGTGAAGTGACTGAACCTATAGAAGAGGTTAAGGAAGAACCAAAAGAAGAGGTTACAGAAGAAGTTGCAGAACCTATTAGTAAGGTAGAAGAACCAGTTGAAGAAGTTAAAGAGGAAAGTGAAACTTCTAATACTAGTGATGATTTGAAGTTACCAGATATTGATAGTATCGAAGAAGATAATGATGATGTATGGCGTTTTTAAAATCAAGTGAAAAAACTTGATTTTTTTTATGTAAAGTTATAAATTACATACTTGATAAAAAGGTTATTTAATGGTATATTAGTAGTGTATAAGAAAGTAGGTAATAGATATGTTAGCAAATAGCAAATGGGGGG
>CANQER010000043.1 GCA_947595415.1 uncultured Bacilli bacterium | reverse complement strand
TGTATGGATACCAAGATATAAATATAAGTTATTTAATGTAGAAGAATATACAGCACGACAATCATCTGTAGAAAATAAAGTACAACAAATAGAAATTGAATTTCAAGGAATAGATGATACTATAGCTAATGGTGAAACAACTGGCTCATGGTTAACGCATCCAGCGTTTACAACATTAGGAGTAAGTGGAATCTGGGTAGGAAAATTTGAAGTAGGATATAATCAAAGCGATAATGTAGATGGTGAAATTAAAGAAAATGATACATGGACAAAAGAAAATGCACAAGTTGAAGCAACATATAATGAAGAATTACCAACAAAGATAATAGTAAAACCAAATGTATATTCATGGAGAAATCAAGATGTACATACATTTTTCCAAACATTATATAATTTTGATAAAACATTAAATAGTCATATGATGAAAAATACAGAATGGGGAGCAGTAGCATATTTGTCTAATTCGAAATATGGAAAATATGGGAATAGTAAGTATTCAGCTGCTGCAGAAAAAGAAGTATATAAAAATAATTGTAATAAGTATATGACAGGAATAGCAGGAGATAGTGTGTCAGCATCAAGTACAAGTAGTTGTACAAATACATATGCTACAGAAAAAGGACAAAAAGCAAGTACAACAGGAAATATAACAGGAGTCTATGATATGTCAGGTGGAGCATTCGAATATGTAGCAGGATATAGAAAAAATGGAAGTAGAAGTTATAGTGGATTTACTAATGATCCAATAGAGCAATATTCAGATTTAGCAAAATATTTTGATGTTTATGATGAAGATAGTTCAGCAAATTCAGTTAGTAATTATAAGACAAGAATATTAGGAGATGCGACAGGAGAAATGGGGCCATTTAGTACACGCCCAATTGGTAGTTGGTATGGCGATAGCGCTAACTTCGTCACCTCTAGTGGCGTGTGGTTCGTACGTGGTGGCGGCTGTAGCAGCATCACTACTAGCGCTGGAGTGTTTAGCTTTGGCAATGGCAATGGTGGCTCCACCAGCAGCAAGTCCACTCGCCTAGTCCTTTCCCCTTCTAACTAAACCAACACAATAAATTATATAAATAGAATCTACACTTAATAAGGTGTAGATTTTAAAATCTTAAAACAAAAAAACCTTTAAAATTGGTCTTTGGTAAATAATTTTTCTATATCAACATTAAGAGCCTTTGAAATTTTAAGAATGGTAGTGAACGATAAATTCTTATAAGCACGATCTGATTCAATCTGTTTAATATAAGAGGTACTTAAATCAGCTTTTTCAGCTAGTATTTCTTGAGTATAACCACGTATTTTTCTATAAAACTTTATGTTATTACTAAAGATACAATATTGCCTTTCTAAATCCTTATTATCAATCATGCTCCACCCCTCATGGTAATTTTTTCCAACTCATTTATATTTTCTCATACTTTTTATATAAAAACAGCACACTAATAGTGTACTATATGCTATAATAATGTTATGGAGGTTTTTACATGTATACAAAGTTAAGAAAAATGAGAAATCAAAAGGGGTATAGTACAAAGGATATGAGCGACATGTTGGAAATAAGTAAACCATTTTATTGTCAACTGGAAAATGGTACTCGTCGCCTAACTTATAGTATGGCTGTAAAAATAGCTGGTATTTTTCAAAAAAAACCAGACCAAATATTTTATAATGATGAAAAAGAAAATTAAATTTTTCTTTTTTATTATTAATATTTATGGTAAACTAATATTAGGTGGTAATTATGATAAAAACTACTTTACTTCCAGCTGATACCTTTATAGTTATCAATAAAACAATTTTAAATGATTACGATAACAAAGTACTAAGACTTTTGTACCAACCAATCATAGGGTATGAAGCTGTAAGTTTATTTTTAACCTTTCAATCATATTTAGATAAAGAAAACATAATGTCTTTAGAACTAACTCATCATCATTTAGTAAACAATTTAAAAATGAGTTTAGATGAACTATTAACATCAAGAGAAAAATTAGAAGCAATAGGACTTTTAAAAACCTATTTAAAAAAAGGTAGTGTTAATAATTATATATATGAACTATATTCACCTATTGAAGCTAAAGAATTTTTAAACAACCCTATTTTAGGTATAGCCCTTTATAACAATATAGGAAAAATAGAATTTGATAAAGTAGTTAGTTATTTTAAACAACCAAAAATAAGTTTAAAAGATTATGAAGATATAACTGTTATGTTTGATGATGTATTTGAATCTCATCCTATTAATGGAGTTTATATCGATGATTTAAAAACAACCAATCATAACAATCTAAAATTTGTAAGTAAAATAGATTTAAACAACATATTATCATTAATTCCAGAAGATTTAATCAATATTAGAGGTATTACTAAAGAAGTAAAAGATTTAATCTATAAATTATCTTTTATATATGATTTAGATGATGATATGATGCAAGATATTATTAGACAATCACTAAATGAAAAAAAACTAATTGATAAACAAACCTTAAAAAAACTAGCTAGAAATTACTATCAATTTGAAAATAGTGGAAAATTACCTAGTTTATTATTTAGAAATCAACCTTTATACCTTAGAAAACCAGTTGGGGATACAAGTATAAAAGCTAAAGCTATCTATCAATTTGAAACAATAACTCCTTATGATTTTTTAAAAGCTAAAAATAATGGTAATAGACCTGTTAAGTCAGATTTAATGATTCTTGAACATTTACTTGTTGATCTTAATATGAATCCTGGAGTTGTCAATGTATTAATAGACTACGTTCTTAGAATAAACAATAATAAACTGACTAAATCTTTTGTTGAAGTTATTGCTTCACAATGGGTAAGAAGTAAAATTGAAACTGTATCAGATGCTATGGATATAGCTGAAAAAGAGTATCACAAAAAACGTAAAAATGTTAAAGTTGAAAAACCTAGTTGGTTTGATAAAGATATTGGTGGAGAGGAAATGTCTTTAGAAGAACAAAAAGAATTAGAAGAAATGTTTAGGGAGTTTAAGTAGGTGAAATATGAAAAATATTAATGGTGAGATTAAGTATAAAAAAAAGGATTTAAAAAAAGAGTTATTAAAGTCTTATAGTGAGGCTTTAAAAAACGAAGCTTTTAGTAGTTTAGTAAGTAAGATTAAACTTAAAGAAGAGGTATTAATTAAATATACTTCTTTATTAGAGGAATCTTCTATTGAGTACAGTAACTGTCAAAATTGTAAGGGTATTTTTGAATGTAAAAATAAAATATGTGGACATGCTTATTTACCTAGAGTTTTTAATGGTAATTTGGAGTTTAACTATAAAGCTTGTAAATACCAAATTAAAATGGATAAAAATAATGCTTATTTAAAAAATGTTTATATGTTAGATGAACCTTTAGAAATAAAAAATGCTAAAATGAAGGATATATATTTGAATGATAAAAAAAGGGTTCATGTTATTAAGTATTTAAAAAAATTTTTAGAAGATTATCCAAATAGTAAGGGAATTTATTTGTCTGGTAATTTTGGATGTGGTAAAACTTATTTGATTGCTGCTTTATTTAATGAGTTAGCTAAAAAAAATATCAAAAGTGCTATTATTTTTTGGCCTGAGTTTTTAAGAAGTCTTAAGGCTAATTTTAGTGATGATTATAATGATAGATTTGAGTATATTAAAAAAGTAAATCTTCTTTTAATTGATGATATTGGGGCTGAAAATATGACTGTTTGGTCTAGGGATGAGGTTTTAGCTCCTATTCTTCAATATCGAATGCAACAAAAATTACCTACTTTTTTTACTTCCAATTTGAGTATTTCAGAACTTGAAAAACATTTATCTACTTCTCGTGAAAAGACTGATGAAGTTAAAGCTAGAAGGATTATAGAAAGGATTAAGGAACTTACTACATCTATGGAAATGGTTAGTGAAAATTTAAGGAAATAATATGTGTGATAATGTTTATGATTATGTAAATAAGAGAATGAATGTGATGTGTGTTAGATCCTTTGCTTTAGAAGATAAATTGAAAGGTTTGTATTTTTGTCCTAAATCTAATCGTTATGATTTAACTAAAGAAAAAATAATTACGATTGATTCTAAATATACCAAAGTTTATGATGATGCATTGTCAATTGAAGAGGTAAGTGATAATCATTATATTGTAGGAATTCATATTACTGATATTAATAGTTTGGGTTATAATTTAGAAAACGCTTGTTATAAAAAGGTGTGTGGATCTTTAATTGAGGGGGTTAAAAGGGATGCTTTAACTCTTTACTTAGAGGTTAAGGATAATAGTGTTATTGCGATGAAGTTTTTAAAATCAATTATTAAAGTAAATTGTAATTTAAAGTTTGAAAATAATGATAGTGTTATTAATAACTATAAAAAAAGTATTGATTTACTTAAAAAAACTATCAATTTTGAGGGTGATAATTATAGTCTTTTAGTAAAACAATACATGATTTTATATAATGGAATTATAGGTAGAATTTTTTATGATTTAGATCTTCCTTGTCTTTATATAAATGATGGGATAAATAGACCTTTTTTATCTAATAAGTGTTATGGTTATCAAGGTCTTATTGCTTATAGTTATATAACTAGTCCTTTGACTTCAAAGTTAAGTAGGATTATGCAAGTGTTAGTTGAAACGTTTTGTTTTAATGATTATACTGATGACGATAAAAAGTATTGGATGGAGAAAGTTAAGAAGTTATCTAAAAAATATTTAAAAAATGAATTGTAATTAGGTCTTATAAATAAGGCTTTTTTTGGATAATAAAAAAGTCTAAATAGACTTTATTTTTAAAAGTGGCGTCCCCGGTAGGATTCGAACCTACGACCGCACGCTTAGAAGGCGTGTGCTCTATCCAACTGAGCTACGAAGACTTATTTGCTCAAACTGAACAAATAAATTATATAACAAATTTAAGAATTATTCAATAGTTTTTAGAACACTTTTATAAATTTGTTTATTATTTACGTTAAATATTACTTCTTTTACATCGTAGTTATCTTTGACTGAAAGACAAATTGTATAGATTACTTCTTCTAAAATTTCTAAATTGTCCATGTCGTTAAATATGTATTCGTTAAATTCTAACAATAGTTTATCGTCACTAGTAGATGAGGAAAGTAGTTTAGCGTTACTGTTTAAAAAGCTCATTAAATTAGTGTTATACATTGAATTACTTGATAATTCTTCAATGATGATTTCTATTTTTTCTTTGTTGTCGTTTAAATATTTAGTTACTGGTACATAATAATAATCGTCGTTATATTTATCTAGGTAGTATATAGTTACTTGATTGATATCTTTGTATGATGTTATATCATATACTTTGTTTATTCCAAACTCTCTGGTTAATGTTGGAGGAATTAGTTTTTTACTGTTTGGTAGTTTAGTTAGTATATTGTTATCGATATAGATTATTACTTTGTTTATTTTATCAATACTAGTTAGAGTGTAGATAATAGCTTCTACCATTTTTTCTTCTAATTCTTCATTGATGGTTAGTAGTTCTTTGGAAAAGTTAATTTTAATTAAATCATCTTCGATTTTAAGACTATTTATTTTAGTATCGCTTGGTAGAAATGATTTAAATCCGCTAGGTATTTTGTTTTCCCCACTACCATCTTTTATTAGTACTTCTATTAGTTCTTTAGCTAAATCTTCATTTGTGGTACTATCGATTGCGATATTAGTACGACTTAGTAAGTTGTCTTTGTTTAAAAGATATATTTCGTGGTTTTTGGTATTGATATTTACGTATTCTAGTTTTTGGGGAATATCTTTTAAAGTATAGTTTTTATTGGTTGGGATTAACCAAATTAGGCTTAGTGCGAATATAACTGCACTGGTTATTAAAAGTTTTCTAGTAATCATTTTTTTTATCATCTTTCCACCTCATAAAATTATATGAAAAAAATCGCTGTTTAATGCGATTTTATAGTGAAAGTTCTCCTAGTTTTAAAAGTTCGACAACAGCAGCTGCACGTCCTTTTACACCAAGTTTTTGCATAGCATTAGATATATGATTTCTGACAGTTTTTTCACTTATGTTTAATATGTTTGAAATTTCAATGGTTGTTTTATTTTGGATAAGTAATTCAAAAACTTCTTTTTCCCTTTTTGTTAAGATACTTTTATTCATGTTTCCCTCACTTTCTAAGTTGGGTGGTTTATATTTACTCATATTATTTTATGAACAAATATATATTTAGTGAGAGATTTAGCCTATATATTAAGAAAAAAGCATAAAGCTTATTTTTCGAATTTTACTGAAATATACATTTTGTTTTGGAAGTTTGATTGGACTGTACGCATTATTTCGTTGGCTAGTTTTACGTCGTGTTTTTCACTTGCGATTACGACTTTTATTTGATCACCATCAATTTTAACGAATGAGTCTAAATTATGGGTGTCTTTGATTAATTTTTCTAAGGTTTCTTCTTGACCACGATTGTTGTTTAAGGTTTTCATTTTATCATAGGCTTCATTTTTTTCATCTGTTGTGGCATTACTATCTGTAAGGGTTTTTTTGAGTTTGTCTAGTTCTTCGTTTAATGTTTCATCTGCTTCAACACGTAGGGCTACTAAAATTTCACTTTCTTCTACTTTAACAGTTGTATCTTCTTTTTTTTCAGTTTCTTCTTTAGTATAATTACTGTTGTTGTTTAGAAGTAATTCTGATGGCATTGTTACATAGTAGACACTTAAAACTAATATTAAACTAAATAATGTTAAAAACCATATACTTTTTTTATTTATCATTGTATCCCTCCTAGTACTATCTATTTAAATATATTAAGATTGTTTTAAAATATTCCTACAATTGGACTTGATTAAATGGTTATTTAATGGTATATTAGTAATGGATAAGAAAGTAGGTAAGAGGTATGTTAGCAAATAGCAAAGGGGGAGTGTTTAGAAACTTAATTAACGATGTAGTAGAGGATATTTCGCAAAGTCTTGTATAAATGTACAGGACTTTTTATAGTGTCTATATAAATTAAAGTATGTGAGTCTTTTAATATCAAGTAAAATAATTATTTTTTACGAATTTAACATAAAGGAGAGTACTTATGAGTTCATTAGATAAAAAACAACAAAAAGATATAAAAAAAACAAGTGATAATATATTATTAATAATTATTGCATTAATAGTTATTATAGGTTTTTCCTCAATATTTATGGAACCTAAAGGTAAATCTGAAATAGAAAATAGGAAATTGAATAAATTTAAGGTTCCAACAATAGAAAAATTTATTGATGGATCTTTTCAAGATAATTTAGAAACAGCATTAACAGATCAATTTGTTGCCAGTAGAAAAATAAAAATTATGACTAATAAATTATTAAATAATATAAATATAAAAGGTATTAATAAAAAAATATGTAAAGATAAGTATACTTATATAAGTGATAGTTATGCACTTTTTAATTGTGAAGAAGAATTAGTTCATCTTCCATTAAATGCAAAAAAATATAATAAAAATATTAAAAAACAAATAAAGTATTTTAATAAAATTAATAAGTTGAGAGATACATACTATTATGTAATAGATAGAAACTATGCTTATGATTTTGAAAAAGAAAAATTGCCTATTGATGCATATTCAATCTTAAAAAGTGGTTTAAAAGGAGATTATAAAATTTCAAAATTAAAAGTAGATAACTATGATAAATTTAAAACATATTTTTATAAAACAGATCATCATTGGAATTTGAATGGTTCTTATCAAGGATATAAAGATATTATAAAAATGATTTATCCTAATGATAAAATTTTAGTACCAAAAAAAATAAAAACAGTAACTAATAGTAAATTTACTGGTAGTGCATCTAAAACATCAAAATTTATTAGTTTAAATGAAACATTTAAATATTATTATTTTGATTTGCCAAAACATTATGAATATATAGATGGCTTTTTAGAGGATTATGGAAATTATGAAGATCCAGAAAGTGAAATAAAAAATTATAAAAATATATATGCAATAGTTTATGGTGGTGATGAAAAAGAAATAATTTTCGACTACAATAATTCAGAAAAAGAAAATTTACTTTTAATAGCTTCATCTTATTCAAATCCAATTAATCGTTTAGTAGCAAGTCATTTTAACAACACATATGT
>CANQER010000042.1 GCA_947595415.1 uncultured Bacilli bacterium | reverse complement strand
AAACAATATCTGTTTGTTCACCTACCCCTCTGTGAAATAAATTACTTGATTCAAAAATTGGCGTTTTAAAATACTCATAGTTATATTTTTCCATAACCATTTTAAGTATTTCTTCAAGTTTTAAAAGTTTTTTCCCATAATCTCCATAAGTATCATAGGTACCTTTTGGTTTTTGTATCATTTTACCATCCTTTCAAAAAAAAAGCCCTTAAGTTTAAGGACGAGTATTACTCGTGGTGCCACCTTAATTCATAAGTAACTTATGCTCTTAGACTATTAACGCTAGTTAACGATTATTTTATAATTTAGTGTCTTTCTAAAAAAAGATTATCAATATTTCCACCAACCATATTGTCTCTTTAAAAAATCTTTTTAAATACTCTTCTAAATCAAATATTATAATAATTATATCGTTATTTTATTAAATAGTCAATATTAATTTACATTTGCTCTAGTTGCTTTTCGTTTAAGTACAATTGCGTAATCAATACTTTCTTCTTCATCTTTATTAACAATTTTAGCATTATTTATAAAGTAGTTTAAACCAAGATTTACTCCATCAATATTGTTTTTATCAATCCATACACTATTATTATTGATAAAACAAGATAAACTACCTAGATAAAAATTGACATTTTGAATAGGTGTTTTATTTAACTGACTAGAAATTAATAAAGATTCATTATTAGTAGTTAAATTTGTAAAATATAATACTAAATCAATATTTCTTTCTTTAGTAAGAGAAGTTATTTTTTGAGTATGAGTTTGATTAACATATTCTCTTTTTGGAATACTGTTTGAATAATGAAGTGAATAATCACCAAATATACTTTTACTTACTTCGATAGTTCTATCGTATTCAAATACCTTTTCAACCCCTCTTAAAGCTTCTTTTAAGAAGGAAATATCATTACTATCTGTTATAAAAGAAATATTTATTTTATTAGCATCAAACTTTTTTTGAATAGTTTTAAGGTTTTTTAATAGAGTATTTAACTGAAAATAATATTGATCTAATTTAGTAATTGAATCAAAAATACCATCTATTTCAAAAATAACTTTGATTGTATTCATAATATCCCTCCTTTGTATCGCTTTATATTATCATAAAAATTAAAAAAAAGCAAGGAAAATTTAGCTTTTTTCATTATTTGTTCTTTTTTTTAAAATACGTTTTTTCTTCTTTTCAAATTTAATGTCTTCGATTTTTTCATTGATATCATTTTTATAAAATTTATAGGTAGCTAAAATAGCTATCGCAAGAGGAAGAGATATTATAATACCTATTATTCCAAATAGTATTCCTCCTGTAAAAACAGCAAATATAACAACTAAGGGATGTACTTCATTAGTTTTACCATAGACAAATGGATTTATGACATATCCATCAATTGATGATAGGATAAAAAAGCATATAACTGTTTTTATAAATAAGGTAGGACTTATAACAAAAGCTGTTATAGCAGCAATCACATTAGTTATCATTCCTCCAAAATAAGGTATTAAAGTCGCTACTGCTGCGAGAAATCCTAACAGTATAGCATTAGGATGACCTATGATTAAAAAGGCAATAGTATATTCAAATAATGTTATAACAACTATTTTCATAAATCCTGTAAGATAGTTTTTCATTTCAGTATCTAAAGTTTTAAAGTAAGTATAAGCTCTTTTACTTTTTGAAAGTAAAAATTGTTTAAAGGTATTTCTAATTTTAGCCATATCGATTAAAAGATAAATTGAAGCTGCAAAAGCAATTACGATAGTTGAAATAACTCCTAAAGACATACTGATAACATTTATAGCTCCATTTGATACATACTTACTTAAATTCATAATTATGTCATTAAAACTAGCTGAAAGAGAGTCTTGGACAGATCCTAAATTTAGATCATAATTTACAGTTAATTCTTTTAGAAAAGCTATTATACCATTAAATAAACTAGTTAATTGACCAAATAGTAGTGGAACAATTAAAATAATTAAAATAGCTACTAAACCTATTATTAATCCAAGGACAATAACAACAGATAAAAATTTAGGAATTCTTTTACTTTGTAGGTAGTTAACCATTGGATATAAAGCGTAAGCTACAATAAAAGCAAAGAAAAATGGGGTTATTATTTGAATTAGTTTACCTACAAATGAAAGCCACAAGTTACCTGTATTATAAATTAAATAAACAATTACAGCTATTAAAGCTACATTAATAAGTTTATAATCTAATCTATTTTTTATCATGAATTAACCTCACTTTCAATTATAATTGTTACAGGTCCCATATTAGTAATACTTACTTTCATGTCAGCTCCAAATTGGCCAGTTTCTACTTTGACATATTTTTGGAGTTCTAAGTTAAATAGATCATAAAATTTGGTCGCTAAATCAGGTTTCATAGCTTCAATATAACTAGGTCTTCTTCCCTTTTTAGTATTAGCATATAAAGTAAACTGGGATATACTTAAAATACTTCCTTTAACATCTAGTATTGATTTATTCATTACCCCATTTTCATCATCAAATATACGTAAATTTACAATCTTATCAACTATATACTTAATATCTTTTTCACTATCACTATCTTTAAACCCTACTAAAACAACTAATCCTTTATCAATTTTACCTACTACTTTATCATCAATTTCAACTTTTGAATTTAAACTTCTTTGAATAACTACTTTCATAGAATTTCCCTTTCTACACTCACAACTGATTTAATGTTTTCTAAACTGTTCATAAATTTAACTAATTTTTCTTTATTTTCAACTAAAACAACAACTTCATAAGTATTATCTGTTCCATTTATCGCTTTTATACTTTGAATTTGAATATCATCAGATGATGTTTTAGCTACTATATCCATAAGTAGGTTTTTATCTTTAATAGCTTTTACTAAAATAGCAGTAGGATATTTTTTGACCCCATTATAAGTCCATTTAGCTTCAATAATTCGATCTTCTAAATCAGCTACATTAGGACAAACCATACGATGAATTGTTATTCCATAACCTTTAGTTATATAGCCTACAATTCGATCACCTGGAACTGGTTTACAACAAGAAGCCATATTAGTTTTAATATCATCTATCCCTACTATTTCAACATCATTTTTAGTATTGTTTACTTTAATATTAGGATTTTGAACTTTTTTAAGAATTATTTCTTCTTTAGTATCGTTTGTATTATTAATGATATTAATTACTTGATTTACAGGTAGACTATTACTACCAATTTTTATATATACATCGTCAATACTATTATATTTTAATTCTTTTAATATTTTATTGATATTGTCATTTGTGAAAAATTCTGAAATAGGTATTTTTCGTTTACGTAACTCTTTATGAAGAGCTTCTTGCCCTTCTTTTAAATATCCTTCTTTATCAACTTTATTAAAAAAGTTTTTTATTTTATTTTTAGCTTGGGTAGTTTTAGCCATATTTATCCATTCACGTGAAGGACCAATCGAATTTTTATTAGTGTTAATTTTAATAATATCATTGTCGTGTAGTTCATAATCTAAAGGAACAATATTATTGTTTACAATAGCTCCTACCATTTTATTTCCCACTTCACTGTGGACTCTATATGCAAAATCAATAGGCGTAGATTTATTAGGTAATTCAACCACATCTCCTTTAGGAGTAAAAACATAAATTGTGTTTTTTAAAACTTCTTCTTTTACTGAAGTAACAAATTGTTCTTCAGTTTCTTCTTCGTTTTTAAGTTCAATTATCGATCTAAAAAATTGTAGTTTTTGTTCCATATCATCTTGCATAGAAGACTTACCACCTTCTTTGTAAGACCAATGGGAAGCTATACCACGTTCTGCTACTTTATCCATTTCATATGTTCTTATTTGAATTTCAAATAGTTGACCATCAATCCCAAAAACTGTTGTATGAAGTGATTGATACATATTAGTTTTAGGCATAGCTATAAAATCTTTAAAACGTTTAGGAATAGGTTTAAATTTTGAATGAATAATTCCTAATGCTTGGTAACACAAGTTTTCAGTATCTACAAATATACGTAAAGCTAATAGATCATAAATATCGTTAAATTTACGACCTTTATCTAGTTTTTTATAAATACTATAGATACTTTTAGCTCGTCCTTTTATTTCGTGTTTAATATTGTGTTCGTTTAAAAGTTCAGATACTTTATTTTGCATTTCTATTACAGCATTATCACGTTCAATTTTAGTTTGATTTAATGTTTCAACAATCGAAAAATAAATATCTGGTTTTAAATATCTAAGGGATAAATCTTCTAGTTCACTTTTAATTTGATTGATCCCTAACCTATGAGCAATAGGGGTTAAAATATCAAGGGTTTCTTTAGCGATCTTTTTTTGTTTTTCTTCAGTATGAACCCATAAGGTACGCATATTATGTAATCTATCAGCTAATTTTATTATAATAACACGTACATCTTCAGAAAGACCTACTAATATTTTTCTATGATTAGCGATCATAGTTTCATTTTCGCCACTAAAATTTAACTTATTGATTTTAGTTAAACCTTCAATTAATTCATAAACTTTCATTCCAAATAGTTCTTTTACTTCAGAAGAATAATCTCCACAATCTTCTAAGACATCATGAAGCAAAGCTGCTTCAATTGTAGTAGCATCAGCTCCAATTTCAGCTAATATATAGGCAACGTTTAAAGGATGAATAATATAATCATCCCCTGTTAAACGTTTTTGCCCATAATGTTTATCATAAGCATAATGATAAGCTTTTTCGATTAAATCTAAGTCTTCTTTATTAGTAATATATTTTCCTACTTTATTTATCAAGTCCTCAAATTTTAAATTGACATTTTTTTTAGTCATTTTGGTCACCTTCTTATGAATTGATGCCTCGTACCTTTAACTCCTCAACTTCTTTTTCGTCATCTTCATACCATTTTTTCTTGATTTCCTTACCAATACTTCGTTTTTCTATATCTAACCATATAGGAGATGCAAGACAAATAGATGAATATACCCCAGAAATTAAACCAATTAATAAAGCAATATTGAAATTAATAATTTCATGAGAACCAAATATTATCAAAGCAATAACTGGTAACAATGTTGTGATAGTAGTAATAATACTACGAGTTAAAGTTTGTCTAATACTTGTATTTAAAATGCTTTTAATTTGATCAATACTTTCATAACGATTTTTCTTTAATTTTCGAGTATTTTCACGAATACGATCGAAAGTTACAATTGTATCATTGATACTATAACCTATAATTGATAAAATAGCTGCGATAAAGATTGTTGTAACTTCTAATTTTAATAGTGAAAATACACCTATTATAATTAAAACATCGTTTAATAAAGCTAGAATAGCTCCAACAGCATAACTAAATCTAAAGCGAATAGAAATATATATGATGATTGCAATAGCAGCTATTATCAAAGATAAAAAGGCATTTTTTACTAATTCTTTTTTAACGATATTAGATACTACCCCAATATCTGTACTTCCACTGTATTTTTCATTGAAAAATTTTTCAGTTTTTAAAACTTCATCTTTACTAAGTTCGTTGTTTAGTGTCATAATAACAAGTCCATCACTTATTTCGATGTCACTACTTTCATATTTTAATTCTTTAATATCTTTCTTAATATCTTCAACAGTTACTTTTTTATCTGTTTTTAAAGTAACAGAAGATCCACCTTTAAAATCAATACCTAAATTAAGACCAGATACAAATAAAGAAACAATACCTATTGAAATTAAAACAATAGAAGTAAGATAAAACCATTTACGATTTTTCGCAAAATCTAATTTAGCGAATGGTTCTTTATCATTTTTTTCATTTTTCGAAATATCAGGAATATTTTTTTCGTTAATACCTATAAATAAATTTAATTTTTTATCAAAATATTTGGTATTTACAAATTTAGTAAGTAAATATCTAGTAATTCCTACCATAACAATCATAGTAGTAAAAATACTAATTATCAATACTGTTGCGAAACCTTTAATACTACTTTCCCCAAAGATGAATAATATAACTGCTACTATTAAAGTAGTTAAGTTTGAATCAAAAATAGTCATAAATGAGTTTTTATTACCATTTTTATAAGCTTGTGATAAACCTGTACCTTTTTTAAGTTCATCTTTAATCCTTGAAAAACTAATAACATTAGCATCGACTGCCATTCCAATACCAATTACAATCGCAGCAATACCAGGTAAGGTTAAAACTCCTCCAATAAGCCAGAAAATCAAAAATGTTAAGAATGTATAGATAATAATACCAAAACTAGCAATAAGTCCAGCAAATCTATAAACAGCTATCATAAATAAAATAACTAATCCAATTCCTATTAAACCTGCTGTTAAGGTAAGATTTAAAGAATTAGCTCCAAATGATGCTCCTACTGTTTTAGATGAAATTTCAGAAAGTTTAGTAGGTAAGCTACCAGAATTTATAAGATCTACTAGATTACTAACTTCTTCACTTGTAAAATTACCTTGAATTATAACGTCACTAGCAAATCCTTGACTAACAGTAGCTGAAGATAAACATTTAGAATTAGTTAAACTACCACATCTTACAGCTTCATTAGCAAAACTATCACTAGCTTCATCATAATCTAACCATATAACAATACGATTATCATCCATTTCACTTACTTTTTTAGTAACATCGTAAAATTTTTCTTTGTCACGAATACTTAAGGAAACTGCAGGATTACCTTTTTCATCTTGAGTAATCTTAGCTCCTCCACTTCTTAAAACATCACTATTCATAAGCAAATTATCAGAGGTGTCACGAAATGTTAGGTTAGCTGCTGTGCTAAGTAAATTTCTTGCTTCCTCAGGATCAGTAATACCAGCTAGTTGAATTCTTATTTTGTTGTCACCTTCAATACTGATATTTGGTTCTGATACTCCTAAAACATCAATTCTTTTACTGATTGTTTTATAAGTATTAGTAACCATACTTTTTGTAACTTTACTTCCATCAATACTATCTATTTGATATAAAACTTCAAAACCACCTTGTAAATCTAATCCATATTTTAAATTTTTAAAAATTGGATTTATACAAAAACCTATAGCTACTGAAATAACAAACAATAAGATTAATCTTACAATAACATTATTACGTTTCTTTTTCATACTTCCTCCTTATTTTCAAAATAAACACGTCTATTTTTTTTATTAAGTTTTTCTTTTAAATAATTATCAATTTCATAATCTTCGACATTAAGTACGTCATTTACAATATCATAAAGTGATAAATCAGATGAATTCTTCCATTTGATTTCTTTTAAATAATTCCATATATCTTCTTTTTTAATATAAGTATAATTATTGCGAATCATTTCAGATTGTTTAGTTATTAGTGCTGGTTTTAATCTTTGATAGAGTTCTTCTTCAGAATTAAAAATTACATCCATATGTCCTCCCATAATATTTTTAAAATTGCTTACATATATATTATATATGAAAAATAAATATTTTTAAAGGGTGTTATATGAAAAAAAGTAAATTTATTAAATCAACATTAATTTTAATTGTGGGTGGTTTCTTAACTAAAATTTTAGGAATGGTTATAAAAATAGTAACTACTAGACTAATTGGGACTGAAGGAATTGGTATTTATATGCTTATTTTACCTACTTTTACCCTTTTAATTGCTTTAGCTCAACTAGGTTTTCCTATAGCTATTTCTAAATTAGTTAGTGAAGAAAATAGTAGTAGTAAAAGATTAGTTTTTTCAGTAATCCCTATTTCTTTATTTATTAATATTTTAATTATTATTTTTTTATTCTTAACTTCTAATTATATTGCGAATAATTTACTTCATGAACCTAAAAGTTATTATGCATTAATAGCTATTGGATTTGTTCTTCCTTTTATTAGTATTTCTAGTATTTTAAGGGGTTATTTTTTTGGTAAGGAAAGGATGATTCCTCATGTAATTTCTAATATTACTGAAGATGTTATAAGACTTATTGTAATTATAATTGGTATTCCTATTTTTCTTAGTAAAGGAATAGAATATGCAGTTTGTTTTGTTGTTTTAGCTAATATATTTAGTGAATTAACATCTATATTTGTTTTATTCTTTTTTCTTCCTAAAAATTTTACGATTAAAAAATCAGATTTAAAACCTAAACGTAGGGAAATAAAAAAAGTAATGGATATAAGTATTCCCACTACTGGTAGTCGTTTAATTGGTAGTATTGGTTATTTTTTTGAACCTATTATTTTAACTTTTGCTTTAATTAGTAATGGTTATACTAATAGTTTTGTTGTGTATGAGTATGGGATTGTAAGTGGTTATATTATGCCTCTTTTAATGATGCCTTCTTTTTTTACTCTAGCTATTTCCCAAGCTTTAATCCCTATAATTTCTAA
>CANQER010000041.1 GCA_947595415.1 uncultured Bacilli bacterium | reverse complement strand
CGACTTCAAAACCTAGTGATTCTAGTTCTTGTTCTGCTTCTACTACTGTCATATTACTAACATCTGGTATTTTTATTTCTTTAGTAGCAGTTAGTTTAGGAAATATAAGAACAAAGAAACAAGCTACTAATACACAAAGGACACTTATAGAAGCAGTGACTGCTAAAATAATGTTAGTCTTTTTACTTTTTGGTTCATCTTCTAAATTTTCTGTTTTACGTTTACGCATTCTACTTAAATTAGGCATTATTTTAGTTTCTTCTAAATCATTTTCTGGATATTTATAAACTAATTTTTTTTCATTTTCACGTTCTTTACTAAGACAAGTTCTAATATCTTCATTCATTTCCATTACGTTATCATAACGATTTTGAGGATTTTTAGCACAAGCTTTTAAAACTATATTCCCAACTGAAACAGGAATTTCTGGATTGATATCACATACATAAGGAACTGGTTCACGCATGTGTTTAATAGCAATTTCAACAGCGTTTTCACCTTTAAATGGAACTTTACCAATAAGAAGTTCATACATTAAAATTCCAAGGGAATAAATATCACTTTTGATAGTTGCGCCATTACCATTAGCTTGTTCTGGAGGAAGATAGTGAACTGATCCCATAACAGAATTAGTTTGAGTAATATCATTATTATTCATTGCCATGGCAATTCCAAAATCTGTTATTTTAACTGTTCCATCTTCTAAAATCATAACGTTTTGTGGTTTAATATCTCTATGGATTATATAACTTTCATGGGCACAAGAAAGACCACTTGTAAGTTGGAGCATAATATCAATTACTTCTGGTAAGGTTAAAGCCCCTCTTCTTTTGATTAAGCTTTTTAAAGTTTTACCTTCTACATATTCCATTACTATAAAGTAATTACCATCATCTTCACCTACATCATACATTTCAACAATATTAGGATGGGATAAACTACTCGCTGATATAGCTTCTCTTTGAAATCTTCTTACAAATTTTTCATCATCAGATAAATCACCACGAAGTATCTTAATAGCTACATCACGATCTAAAATTGTATCATGAGCTAAATAAACATTAGCCATGCCACCTTCACCTATAAGTCTTATTATTTGATATCGATCATTAATTTTTTGTCCTTTTATTATCAACTTAATCACCAACCTTCAAATACGCAATGGAAATATTATCATTACCTCCACGATTATTAGCTTTTATTATTAATTTTTTTACTTTTTCTTCTATGGTTAAATCTTCATTTAACACTCTTGCAATTTGTTCATCTTCTAACATATTAGTAAGACCATCACTACACAAGAATATTCCTTCGACATCTGTTTCAACATCAACAATATCCATTTCAACTGTTATTGTAGCTCCTAAAGCTTTCATTAAAACGTTTTTCCTTGGATGATCTTTTGCTTCTTCTTCTGTAAGTTCTCCTGATTTAACAAGGAGATTAACTAAAGTATGATCTGTTGTCATTTTATGGAGTTTTTCATGTTTAAATACATACCCAGATGAATCACCAATATTACCAAACAAAAGAAAGTCTTTAGTCAATATAGCAATTACTAGGGTTGTTCCCATACCTAGGCTTTCTGGATGTTCATTGGTATATTTATATATTAAAGCATTTGCTTCACTAACTGTTTCTTTAAGCCAATTAATGGCGTCTTCTTTATTACCAATACTACTTATACTTGTAAATCTTTTACCAATATGACTAATAGCAATGGAAGATGCAATTTCACCACCACGATGTCCTCCCATTCCATCTGCAACTGCAAGTAGATATTCATTACTATTATTAGTAACAATTGTAACACTGTCTTCATTGTGATCTCTTACAATACCAGGATCTGTTAAATAATAGTATTCCATTATAATTCCTCCTCATAATTAGCCCTCAATTGCCCACAAGCAGCTTTAAGGTCTTTACCAAATTCTTTTCTTATTGTCACATTTATATTATTTTTTTTAAGAATATCATAAAATTTTAAAATAGCATTTATATCACTTTTTTTATACTCTATATGACTAGTTTCATTATAAGGAATGAGATTTACATAACAATTTATTCCTTTTAATAAACTACTTAACTGATTAGCCATACTAACTCTATCATTTACACCTTTTAACATAATGTATTCAAATGTAACTCGCCTATTAGTTTTAACTGTATATTTTTTTACTGTATCTATTAATTTAGATATAGGATATACTTTATTAATAGGCATCAATTTATCTCTTAACTCATCATTTGGAGCATGAAGTGAGATAGCTAGATTAACTTGTTTATCATAATTAGAAAACTCTTCAATTTTAGGAATAATTCCACAAGTTGAAATAGTTATATGTCTACTACCTAAAGCTAAACCTTTAGGATGATTTATAATATCTATTAGATTAATAACGTTTTTATAATTGTCAAAAGGTTCTCCTATTCCCATTAAAACTAGATGGGATACACGCTGTTTTGTAATTTCTTCTACTTTTAAAATTTGCAGAACCATTTCATAAGGTTGTAAATTTCTAACCTTTTTTAAACGTCCACTTTCACAAAAACTACATCCCATATTACAACCAACTTGAGTTGAAATACAAAGACTATTACCATAATTATGATACATTAAAACAGCTTCTATTTTATTATCATCATCAAGGTTAAACAAAAATTTAGAAGTATTTATATCACTTGTCTTAGTAACAAGTTTTATATCTTTAATCGTAAAATCTTCTTTTAATTTAGATATAATATCTTTTTTTAAATTAGTCATTAAAGAAAAATCACGTACTTTTTTTTGATACAACCATTCATATAACTGAATTGCTTTATACTTTTTTTCACCTATATTAGTAAAATAATTTTCTAGATCTTTTACTGTTAAATTATATATACTCTGCATAAATACACCCACTATTTTAATTAATCACAACTTTTTTCTTGATATGTATATCTATATTGATTATATTCTTCATCAAAAGTTATTAAAACACTACCATTCATTTTTTCGTCATTTTTAGGATTTATTACGTTTTTACCACTAAGAAGTCCACTTTTTAAAACATTATCTAAAGGAACACATACATAACCAGTATCTGGTTGTAGGGAAGTATCTTTAATAGCCATTTGTTTAACTGCATCCTCTATCATTTTAACTTGGGAATTATATAACTCCTGTTTAGAGTCTTTAATAAGTCCACTTATAATAGGAATAGATATAACAGCAATAACACTTAAAACAATAATTAAAGTCATCAATTCAATCAATGTAAACCCTTTTTTCATAAATCCTCCTATTTAACATAATTTTATCATTATTTGACATATATTTCAATACTTTACTAATTTAAAACAATCCTAAATCCATAGTTTGGATCTTTATTACCACTTGCTTTATCAAAACTAAATTGACCTCCTTCAATATAACTTTGATAATTTCCTCCTCTTATAAACCAAGGATTTTTTAAATCTGGAAAACAAGCACTATCTTCATACCAACTACTAGTATTGTTTTTAAAAGGTCCTAATTCTTTAGTAGCATCACCTATTTTTCCACTACTGTAAGAAGATTTATCATAAACATCAAAGTATTTTAAATCATACTTATTTATTTCGTTTGAAGTAAAAATACTATCATTATCTTTTAGAAAACCAGCTACATATTCATCTAAGCCACCACTCATTTCATAAATACCTGTTATATTACCTGTAGTTGAGTTTTTATAATTACTTACATAATCTTTATCATTTTTATCAGCCACAATAATTTGATTATTAATGCCATACTTTGAATGAGATAGATAAGCTACAGCTGCCCACTCTGTATTTTTCATCATATGACTGTTTAAGGTTCTATCAAATTTGTAAGCTATCTCAAACATCGTTTTAACATTTTCATTACTGATACTTTCTGTATTAGGTTTAATGGTTACTCTATCAATAATACCATTAGCTTCAAATTTAGCTACCCACATACCATTTACATCCATACTAGTAAAAGCACTATGCGTTACCCAAACGTTTTTCTTAGTTCCTGAAGATATAGGTTCACTTTTATCTTCAAACTCAATTTCAATTTCTTGTTCTTTACTTTCAACTATTTTTTTACTATTTTCACTGTTAAATATTTTATATCTATATCTTGGAATCCAAACAAAATATGCTTTTATATTATCTTCACTAATTACTTCATTATCACTATAATTTATATTTTTATTAAGCATTACTGCATTAGCCCAATTTTTTTCTTTGTAACTATACCATTTATTATAAATATTAGCTTTCCTAACCTCGCCTTTACTATCAATTACCACTGGTATTAAACCATCTTTTATTTTAGGAGTACTTCCTTTTAGTATATCTTCTTTATAGATACTATCTTCTCTATTACAATCTTTTTGAAAAACAAAACTATATCTATTATCATCCAAACTTACAATAACACTACCATCTAAATTGATATCTTTTTTTAAATACCCATTGTTTTTAAGACTATCAATAGTTAAACAACTACTTGTAATAGGTTTTAAACTACTATCGTTTAAGATCATTTGAATAGATGCATCTTTTATAAGTTGGTATGGTCTTACAGTTTTAACAATTTCAAAAACACCTATTATAACTAATAAAATTACTAAAATTTTCATTACCCTTTTTTTCATATTCTTATAAATTATGTCTCCTTTTTATATTTAAAAAGTCATATTAATGACTTTTAGTTAGAACAAGGATCACTACTATATTTATAATCATATTGATTATAATCACTATCAAATGTCACCACAACACTACCTGTTATTGGTTCATTATTTCTGGGATCTATTATCTCATCGCTATCTATTTGACCACTTTTAATGATACTTTCGATATTTATACAACTACTTGTAGTTTTATTTAATAAACTAGTATCTTCAAGAGTCATTTTTTTTGCAGCATCCTCTACTAACTTAATTTGGGTTTCATACAAACTCTGTTTAGATTGTTTCATCAAATTATTTATCAAAGGAAAAGATATTGTCGCAATTACTGCTAATATTATTATAACTGTCATAATTTCCATTAACGTAAATCCTTTTTTATTCATAGATCCTCCTTATTATTATTTTATCATTTATATTATTATTTTTCAATACTTTTACCCACTAGTATTTAAAGTTACTATTTCATTAGCGACCAATTGATATTTATCAAATCTTTTTTCAACTTTACCACTTATATATATAACACTACCTACTATTATATTATGATACTTTTCATATGTCCTAGGGAATAAAACTATATCTAAAACGTTTACTTCATCACTACCTGTTATAAAAAGCATTTCTTGACCAATTTTTGTTTTAACCATTTTTGTTTTATCAACATAAACAATAACATTAACATTTTTATCAAAATAATTACCAATTTCACTTATCAAAACTGTATCTTTATACTTTTGCCTATATTCAGTAACAGGATGATTACTTAAGTAAAAACCAAACACTTCTAATTCAAATTCCATAAGTTCTTTTTTACTGTATTCACTAACTATTTTTAACTCTGGTTTTAATCCTAACTGTTCATCTAAATAACCACCAATTTCACTATAGTTTATAATAACATCTAAATTAATATCTAGTGTGTGTTTATTATAACCTAAACTAGTAAAACATCCTGCTTTTATTAAATTAGCTAAAGTTTTTCTATTTATTGTTTTACCATAACATCTACCTACAAAATCAAAAATATCTGAAAATGGTTTTTTATTTCTTTGTTCTAAAATAGTATTAATAGCTCCAATTCCTACATTTTTAATTCCCGTAAGAGGAAATCTAATAGTTGAATCAGAAACTAAATAAGCCTTACCACTTACATTGATATCTGGTCTAATAATATCAATATTATTAAGTTTACATTCATAGATATATTCTTTAGTTTTTATCTCACTACCCATAACCATATCGAGTAAATTTTTCATAAAAATTAAAGGATAATGAGCTTTTAAATAAGCCATTTTATAAGCAATCATAGCATAAGCAACAGAATGAGCACGATTAAATCCATAATTAGCGAATTTTAAAATTAATTCATAAACCTTATTACTTAAATCTTCTTGATAACCATTTTTAATACTTTGATTTATAAACTTACTTTTTTCTTTTAGTAAAACACTTTCCTTTTTTTTACTCATAGCTCTTCTTAAAACATCAGCTTCAGCATAACTATAATTAGCCATTTTATTAGCGATCTGCATTATTTGTTCTTGATAGACTATTATTCCATAAGTAGGTTTTAAAATATCTACTAAAGATTTATCTAAGTAATCAATTTTAACTAACCCTTTTTTTCTTTTAATATATACATCAATATTACTCATAGGTCCAGGTCTAAACAAAGCTAAAGCTTGGACGATATCTTCAAAACAAGTAATAGTAAATTTTCTTAAAAAATTCATCATTCCACTTGATTCAAATTGAAATATTCCCACCACATTTACATCAGTAAATATCTTAATTGCTTCTTTATCATTTAAAGGAATACTATCAAAATCAATTGCTTCTTTTTTATTTATATCGTTTAATATATTGGTAATTGTAGTTAGATTTCTTAAAGCTAGAAAATCCATTTTTAAAAGACCTAAATCTTCTAAGTATTCCATTGAATAACCTGTTGTATAAAAATTGCCATGTGATTTATCTAAGGGTACAATATTATCTAAATCAGTATTAGCCATCACAATTCCTGCTGCATGAATACTTGTATGTCTTTTAAGTCCTTCTAATTTAGCTGATACTTCATAAAGTAAAACCATTTCTTTATTGTTGTGTAAGTATTTTTTTATTTCAATATTACTATCATAGTTTTCTTTTAAGGTAAGGTTAGAATTAATTAACTTAGATAAGTAATCAACATCTAAATTCATTACCCTTCCAACATCACGAATAACTTGTCTAGAACCAAGGGTTCCAAAGGTAATAATTAAAGCTACTCTTTTTATTCCATATTTATTTATACAGTAGTTAATTACTTCTTCTCTTCTTCCATCTTCAAAGTCGATATCAATATCTGGCATAGTGATACGTTCAGGGTTTAAAAAACGTTCAAAAATTAAATTGTATTTAATAGGATCAATGGTAGTTATATTAAGTAGGTAAGCTACTAAACTACCAGCTGCACTCCCTCTTCCTGGACCTACTAAAATCCCCTGTTCTTTAGCGTACTTTACATAATCCCAAACAATTAAAAAGTAATTACAAAATCCCATATTATTAATGATATTTAATTCGTATTTTAATCTATCTAGATATACTTTACTTACTGTTTTTCCAAATATTTTTTTAAGTCCTTCAATACATAGTTTTTTTAAGTAAGTATAACTATCCATATTGTTAGGACATTCATAAACAGGTAGTAAGTTTTTATTATTAGGTATAACTAAATTACACAATTCATATATTTTACTGTTAGTTTCTTCTTTAATAGGTGGTTTTAGGTAGTTATCTTGATCTTTTATCAAAACTTCTTCTATTAGTTTAGAATCTCTAATACAATATAAATAATTTATATATTTTTTATCTTTATTTTGAATATATAAAATAGGTTTCATATAAACTAGGTTGTTTCCTTTTAATTCTTGTTTTTCTAGATCGTTTTGATAGCTTTGAAAGATATTTTTATAAATTGGTTTTAAATAGTCGTATAAACTTCTACTTTGATATGGAACAATACATATTAAGTTACTTTGATATGTTTTTAAATCGTCTATATCTATTTGACGTTCTGATATGATGGTACTTAATTTGATAAGGTTTTGATAACCATTATAATTCATACAGTATAGAATAATAGTGTAATCATTTATGTTTATTTCTAAACCAATTATAGGTTTTATATCGTTTTTTATACATTCGTTATAAAATTCCATAGCGCCATATAGATTGTTGTCTGTTATTGTAAGTGAAGTATAATTATTTTGTTTAGCGTATTTAACTAATTCTGGAATTTTAATCATACTTGATAATAAACTATTATTAGTTTTTATATAAAGTGGTACGTAATTCATAACTACCTCCCTAATAATATTTTACTATATTTTTTTAAGTTTTTAAATAAAATATTTGACTTATTTTTAATAATATGATAAAGTTAAAAGGCGTAGAGAAAAACCTTAACAAAGGAGGTATATAATGGCTAAAAATGAAAGTTGTGTTAAACCTTTAGTAGGAAATCGTCGTTCACATTCTATGAGAGCTACTAAGCATGCACAAAAACCAAATCTTCAACAAGTTACACTATCTAATGGTAAAAAAGTTAGAATGAGTGCTAAAGAAATTAGATGTTGTAAAAAAAATGATAAATTAGCTGCTTAATTATAAGTAGTTTTTTTTTGTGAAATTTATAAATAATGAAGTATTAAAAAAACTGCACAAGGCAGTTATATATATAATAAATTGGATATTATTTAAATATTTTTATACTTTCTCGAGTGGTCAGCCTCTTAAAAAGGAGAAGGCTTTTCACAGGGAAAGCAAAAGGGTAAGAATTTAAAGCAAAAGCTTTAAATTCAAGGAGAGAGCACCAAGCGGCAAGA
>CANQER010000040.1 GCA_947595415.1 uncultured Bacilli bacterium | reverse complement strand
TGCCTTATTCTTTGCTGATCCAATGGGTGTACCTTGGACATCTGCTTATATTGAAGCAACAGGTGACTATATAGCTGATCTAGAAAGTGATATGGCAGCTGAACAAAGGGCAAGAGCAACTTATGAACACTTAATGGATATGACCAATGATCCAGACGTCTTAGCCCCACTTTCTTTTTTAAGACAAAGAGAAATTGTTCACTACCAACGTTTTAAAGAACTTAGAAATTATTATCTAGAAAAACAAATATAGTTTTAAACAAATAGTCTTTTCTATTTGTTTTTTTGTATTTTTTACCTAATTTAACACATACTAAAAAAGGTGATCCAAATGAAAAAAGTTTTTCTTATTTTACCTTTTATTTTTTTAATTATTCTCACAACTAGTTGTTCTAAAGATAAAATAATAATCGATAAAAACAAAATAACTGATATAAGTTTTAAAGATATAGTTATTAAAAAAGAAGACTTTAATAGTTTAATTCCTATTATAAATAAAGCCAATTTAAAAAAGTACGATAAAAACTTTGAACCTGATTTAATTATCACAACTGATAAAGCCTTACATAAATTTAAAATAAATAAAAACAATGTTTTATATAGTACTAACAATAAAAACTATAAAACTGATTTAGATTTAAACGATAAACTATCTTTAATCTACAACAAATATACTAATCAAGATTACTATACTATCAAAGATATTAATAATTATATTCCCAATGAAACAGACGTCTTAGTAAGACTAGATGATTTAGACAATTATATTGTGATAAACTTTAAAAAACCAGTCTTTGACTTTAAAATTCATGAGTTAGAATATACATCTGATACCTATAAAGATATATCTGTTTTATATGAAAACAAAAATATTAAACAAAACACTAAAATGTTTATTAGAATAACCAAATTAAATATCAGAATTACATTTAAAAATGAATACAACTATCAAACCTCAATTATTCCTACTTATAATGAAAAAGGTGAAATAGTCTATCAAAAAACATTCAATTAAATCACCTATATTTTTTTTAGCATATACTATAATTAGGTGATTGTTATGAAAAAGGTAGCATTATTATTTGGAGGAAATAGTAGTGAACACTTAATTTCTTGTTTATCTGCTAGTTCAATTTTAAAAAACTATGATAAAAATTTATTTAATATAACTAGTGTTGGAATTGATAAAGATAATAATTTTTATGTTTATAACGATGATTTAAAGTATTTAGAAAATGGTAAATGGGTTAAATACTGTAAACATAATAAAATAGAT
This sequence comes from uncultured Bacilli bacterium, assembly GCA_947595415.1. Classification (GTDB taxonomy): domain Bacteria; phylum Bacillota_I; class Bacilli_A; order RF39; family UBA660; genus CANQER01. The sequence goes on along the minus strand of CANQER010000040.1, from coordinate 7,296 downwards.
AATATTGTTAAGTATTTAAAACAATTTGATGTAGTTTTTCCTATTATTCATGGTAAAAATGGGGAAGATGGAAAAATTCAAGGTTTACTTGATTTATTTGATATAAAATATGTTGGTTCTAATACTTTAAGTAGTGCTATTGGAATGGATAAAGCAATGTTTAAGCTTATTTTTGATAGGTTTAATATTAAACAAGCTCCTTATGTTATATGGGATAATGATTATAATATTGATCTTAACTATCCTGTTATTGTAAAACCTAGTAATGGAGGATCTTCTATTGGAATAACTAAAGTTAACGATAAAAAACAATTAAAAAAAGCTATAAAAATAGCTAAAAAATACGATGATAAAGTTATTATTGAAGAATTTATCGAAGGTCGTGAATTTGAATGTGCAGTTTTACAAGATAAAGATATTTTTTGTTCTAAAGTAGGAGAAATTATTACTGGAAGAGATTTTTATGACTATGAAGCTAAGTATTTTAGTGATAGTTCTAAAACAGTTATCCCTGATTTAGATGATGATTTAACTAACCAAATCAAAGAAATTTCTAAATTTGTTTTTGAAAAACTAGGTTGTAAAAGTCTAGCTCGTGTTGATTTTCTATATGATGGAAATAACTTATACTTAAATGAAATTAATACTTTACCAGGATTTACAAGTATTAGTATGTTTACAAAACTTCTTATAAATGAAGGATATACTTACAAAGATATAATTAGTATTCTTATAAACAATGTTAGCTAATTGCATATATTATAAGTTCTTACTTAGACTACTAGTCTAATACGTTTTTGACTATTTTATGAGAAAATTAAAGTGGTGGTAAATATGGCGAAAGGTGATATATACAATACGATAGGAAAAAATATACGTAAATATCGTTGTCTAAGAGGATATACCCAAAGACAACTTGCTGATAAGTTGCTTTTGAGTGAAAGTTTTATTGCTAAACTAGAGTCTATTACCCATCAAACACTATCGATTGATACCTTAGAACAATTTGCTATTGCCCTAGATGTTAATATAAAAGATTTTTTTGATAAAGATGAATAAAATTGCTACATCATTAGATGTAGTTTTTTAATAAAAAAAATCTTCGTTATGAAGATTTCGCTTTTTTTCTTTCGTTAGCATTTAATATTTTTTTTCTTAATCTTAAACTTGAAGGTGTTACTTCAAGTAACTCATCGTTATTTATATAATCTAAATATCCTTCCAAAGTCATAATACGTGGTCTTTTTAACACTACTGTATGATCTTTTCCAGCACTTCTGGTATTAGTTAGTTGTTTTCCCTTTACAACATTAACAGCTAAATCGTTTTCATGATTATGTTGACCTACAATCATTCCTTCGTATACTTCTGTTCCAGGACTAACAAACATAACTCCTCGATCTTCTAGTTGCCCTAAAGCATAAGCTGTTGTTTTACCATTTTCCATAGATACTAAAACACCTTGTTTTCTTTGACCAACATTATTACTAACCATTTTACGATACTCTTTAAAACTATGATTGATAATTCCATAACCTTTAGTCATAGTCATAAACTCTGTCATAAATCCAATCAATCCACGTGAGGGAATAGTATAGATTAAACGAACTTGATTATCATAGTTGATCATATTTTCCATTATACCTTCACGATTACCTAATGATTCAATTACACTTCCAACATATTCTTCTTTAACATCAATTTGAACTTCTTCAAAAGGTTCACATTTAACCCCATCAATTTCTTTTATAATGACATTTGGTTTAGATACTTGAAGTTCAAATCCTTCACGACGCATATTTTCGATTAAAATTGATAAATGTAATTCTCCTCGACCAGATACAATAAATGATTCGTTGTCATTAACTTCTACTTTTAAAGAAACATCTCTTTCCATTTCTTTGTTTAGTCTTTCTTGAATTTTACTAGCTGTTACAAGTTTTCCTTCTCTTCCACAAAATGGTGAAGTATTAACTCCAAAAGTCATTTGTAAAGTAGGTTCATCTATTCTAAGAGGTGGTAGGGCTTGTTCGTGATTAACATCACAAATAGTTTCCCCAACTCCAATATCAGCAAGACCTGCAATCGCAACAATATCTCCTGCACTTGCTTCTTTTATCTCAATTCTTTTTAAACCTGAAAATCCAAATAGTTTTTGAATTCTAAATTGTTTTATTTCCCCATTTAATCTTACACAACTAACTACTTCGTTAACTTTTACACTTCCTCTTTTAATTAGTCCTATTCCAATTCTTCCTACATAATCGTTATAGTCTAATAAAGCTGGTTGAAATTGTAAAAACCCTTCTTTTTGAACTCTTGGTTCTGGAACATAGTTTATAATCATATCTAAAATTGGATCCATTGTATTTTTTTGAGTTTCAATTTCAGGATGTAAACTACAAGTACCATTTATAGCAGATGTATAAATAACTGGAAAATCTAATTGATCAATATCTGCTCCAAGTTCAATAAATAAATCAATAACTTCATCAATTACTTGTTTAGGACGAGCTGATGGTTTATCTATTTTATTAACAACTACAATAGGTGTTACTTTAGCATCCAAAGCTTTTTTCAAAACGAATCTAGTTTGAGGCATTGTTCCTTCATAGGCATCAACAACAAGTAAAACCCCATCTACCATATTCATTATTCTTTCTACTTCACCACCAAAATCAGCATGACCAGGTGTATCTAAAATATTTATTTTAAAACCTTGATAATTTATAGATGTTGTTTTAGAAAGTATAGTAATCCCTCTTTCACGTTCTAAGTCATTAGAATCTAAGGCTCTTTCTATAACTTCTTCATTATCACGAAAGGTATTAGAACTTTGTAATAATTTGTCTACTAACGTTGTTTTACCATGATCGACATGGGCTATAATCGCAATATTTCTAATGTTCATTTTATTCACTTCCCTTAAAGACTATCATATTATATCACAATCATTTAAGGGTGTAAATATTAAATGGTTTTAAGATATAATGCTGCTATTAACTCTTTTTTAAAAAGAATAGCTAAAGTCTGTAGTTCTTTTTTTTGTTTATCTGTTTTTACATTTTCTAATTTATTATAGATATATTTTACAATATATTTAGTATTAATCAAATCTTTTATTTTTTTGTTTTTTATTTTTTCTTCGATTAGTTTAGTATTAAGTCCTTCTGTATTATCTAATTTGTTTTTTAAAATTTTGTTGTATTTTTTAATAGTATATATATAACTATCATCAATATTAAAAACCTTACCTAAATACTCAATATTTTTTTTATAAACATTATCTAATATTATTCCTGATTTACTTTCCATTATATGTTTATAAGTACTATTTTTTAGTATATCACCAAGTAAAGTGTTTTTAGTTTTAAAAATATCGTTTAACATAAAAGATATTTTACTTTGGTATTTTTTACTACTTAACTCATGAAGTTTAAAAGTATAAATATCACCTTCTAATTTTTTAAAGGTTTTCATAGTATCATTATAACCTAGTCTAATAGCACGACGTGATTGATTTTTGTCAAACACTAAAAAAGATCCAATATGATTTTTTGGTGATATTGTAGTTATTTTAACTTTATCGTTTTTTACTTTCCTTTTTATTCCTACTGATTTTAAATCAACAGCTATTATTTCACTAGCTCCTAGTTTAATAGCTAAGTTTATAGGTAGATTATCATAAAATCCCCCATCGATAAATGATAGGTTATCAATTTCTTTTATTTTAAAAGCTGGATAACAAGATGCTGAAGCTATTAAATAGTCAGTTAATTTATCTTCTGGTATATCTTTTTTAGCTAAGGTTTTAGCTTTTAGGGATGGAACAGTTACTGTTACTAAACCAAAATCAATAGGTGAATTATAAAACTTATTTTTATCAAATACATTTTTGATTAAATTTTCTAAGTTAGTAATATCCATTCCTCCATCTAAAACAATTGCTTTAGCGTATTCTTTTACTAAATTATTAGGATCTATTTCTTTATCAAAAATGATTTTAAAATTCATATTTCGCCATAACCAAAGACTTTTAAGATAGTCTTTTTGAACCATTAAAGCTCCATTTAAAGCCCCAACTGATGTTCCAGTTACAATTTCATATTTGTATCTTAGTTTGTGTAAGGCTTTCCAAACACCTATTTGATAAGCACCTTTTCCTCCTCCACCAGATAAAACAACTGCTTTCAAGTTATCACCTCTTATATTTGTTTATATTGTTTGATTATTTTTTGATATTGTTTTTTACTTTCTTTGACCCATTTTTTATAACTTACAGATGATGGTTGGTAAGCAAAAAAGTCATAGTGATTTCCATCTTTTATATTAATACTTATTATAAAGTTATACAAATTATCATTCAAATCTTTATAAACACATAAAATACGATTATGATCAGGGTTTATAATTCCATCTATTTCTTCTACTAAACTGATTATTTTAACTTGTAGATTTTCTACTTCCATACTAGCTATATCAAAAGTTGTGAATAATTTTTGGTTTTTTTGTTTATTACTAGCTTGGGTCCCAGATATTCTTTCTCCTGTAAGTAAGTCATAAAATTTTAAGTTGGTAGCTACTCCATAACCTATATTTCTAATTACAAGATTTACTGGTAAATATGTATTTATTTTTTCAACATTTATACCATTTTTTTCACGATAGTTTCTACCTATCATAGTAAGATAGTATCTATCTATATCTAGATCTTTTAAGGTTTCTATTTTTTTTAAGACGATATATGGTTTATGGTTTTCTCTGTTTTCGTTTTTTATTCTGTTGTTTACTGTATATACTGTAGCAAATACTGGAATAGCGATAGCTAAAATTGGTAAAATAATGGTTGTTAATAAATCTATATTCATAAATACCTCCATTTTAAACATTATAACAAATATATCTATTTTAGTCTATAAAAAAAAGTATTAGTTATTCTAATACATCGTTTATGGGTTCTTTTAAATTTCTTTTGTAAGCTACTATTTTATCATTACCATCTAAGGTTACTAGTAGTAGTTCGTCTATGTTTTTGTAACCTTTTACTTTTAGTTCTTTTTTTAACCATTCTTCTGTTTTGTTCATGTTTTTTAGGTTTTTTTCCATTATGTTTCCATCTATTACTACGTTAGCGACTATTACTGATTTATCTACTTTTAGGTTCATGTCTTTGGGTGTTAATGGTTTGTATTCTGCTTTAGGAAGGATACTTAATTTACCATTAGCTTCCATTATTCCATATTCGATTTCGTTTAGGTCAAAGTATCCATTTCCTCTACATTCTTGAAGTAGATCGTTCATATCGAATTTTACTTTTTTTAGGTTTTTTTCTAATAGTTTACCTTTTTGGATTAAGACTGTAGGGGTACCCATAAAGTATCTTCTTAAGGCTATACTTTTCATGGTTAATATTGATACTAGATAAGCTACTAAACCAAATATTACGACAGCTAATATTCCATTTAGGTATTGACTTTCTAGGTTAATAGTCATTTCTGCTGCGAAGTTACCTATGGATATACCTATTACGTAGTCGAATAAACTTAATTGCGATACTTGTTTTTTTCCAAGGAGTTTTGTCATTAAGAATAGGGTTATTAATGATATAATAGCTCTTATTGTTACGTCTAATAATTCTATCCATTTTATTTCAAAAATGTCTTGCATATTATCACCTATAGTTATTATGGATAGATTTTTTGTTTTTATACTTTTTATTTTTGATATATTTGTTTAAATATTTAATATATAAATTTAAAAATTTATTTAGTTAGAAGGAGAGAGGACAAGGCGAGTGGAGTAGTACATGTTAGCATCACCATAGTTGTTGTAGGCGAAGAACACTCCAGCGCTAGTCTTATTACCATAATTTCCACCACGTACGAACCATGGGTTATTAGAGTAGACAAATCTAATAAAATCTCCATACCATTCCCTTGTTTCTGCTGTAGCATCTCCTAAAATTCTTCTTGAATAATCGATAGAACTATTACTTGATTCATAAACATCAAAATATTTTCTTAATTCTGAATATTGTGTAATTGGCTCACTTGTAAATCCACCATATTCTAATCTTGTATTATCTAAATTTTGATTATATCCTGCAACATATTCCCAAGTTCCACCTGACATATCATAGACTCCTGTTATGTTTCCTGTTGTGCTTGCTTTTTGACCATTTAGTGTATCATATGTATTTATGCAATCACTTGTTGAATCTGCTGATGCACTATCTCCTGCTATTCCTGTTATCATATTTTTACAATTATTTATATATATTTCTTTTTCTTCTGCCATTGTATATTTTATATTTCCATATTTTCCATATTTTGAATGGGATAAATATGCTACTGCTCCCCATTCTGTATTTTTCATCATATGACTATCTAATTCTCTATTAAAATAATACAATGTTTGAAAAAATGTATTTAATTTTTGATTTCTCCATGAGTACACATTTGGTTTTACTATTATCTTTTTTAATAATTCAGTTGTATATGACTCTGCATTTTGTGCTCCTTCTGTTGTCCATGTATCATCTATTGTTATTTCCCCATTTGCATTATTACTTTGATTATATCCTACCTCAAATTTGCCTACCCAGATTCCACTTACTCCTAATATAGTAAATACTGGATGTGTTAACCATTGACCATTTTCTGTACCTTTTTCTTCATCATCATCCATACTTTGAAACTCTATTTTTATTTCTTTTGGTGATACTGTTGTTGTTTCCACATTAAATATTTGATATTTATATCTTGGGATCCATACAAAATAAGCTCTTATTTTTTCTTCTGGTATTGTTTGTCCATCAGTGTATGTTGCATTATCTGTTAAGATTACTGCATTGGCCCATTTTTGTTTTGAATAGTCATACCATTCTTCCTCTGTATTTGCTTTTGTTACTGTTCCATCATCTGCTATTTTTACTGGGACTAATCCATTTGTTATTATTGGTTTTGCTGGTGCTGGTCCTTCGTCTACTATTTCTTCTTCACAATTTCCTTTACTTATTGTAATACTTCCTTTTTCTCCACTTGCACAATATTCCCCATTACTTAGATTTTCTGCTACAACTTGTCCATCTTTATTTACTATCTTTCCACTTTCAAAATTATTATTTTTTAGTTTTAATTTTTTAACATCTATTCCTTCACTTGGTATTTCTGATAATCCATTTTCTACTAAATATAACTCTGCTGCATCTATCGCAAATTCTACACTTCTTTTATAACTTTCCTCTTTTGCTTTTTCTATTACGTTTATTACTATTGGTACTGCGATTAGTGCTAT
>CANQER010000039.1 GCA_947595415.1 uncultured Bacilli bacterium | reverse complement strand
CATGACCTAATGCCCCAAATGTTTTAGTTTCAGGATCAATAAAAGTAAGAGTACCAATACCTGTAATACTATCTTTAACATATAATCCTGTTTTATAGATATTATTACTATCTTTATATAAGTTCATTGTTGTCTCATTATTACTTATACCCCTTTTATAGGTTATTTTAACACTATCATTATTAGCTATAGCACTTACCATTTCATCTATATTATTAACAGTTTTATCGTTTATTTTAGTAATAATATCCCCTATTTTAATTCCTGCATCTTTAGCAGGATAAGTATCATTTACTTTGTATAAACCTACTACGATTACACCTTTACTATTAAGCTCAATTCCAATGTTTTCACCACCTGGTATGACATGATCTGAGTAGGCAAAAACAGTAAAAGGGAACACTAAAAAAGTTAGAAGAATAAAAACAGATGTCCTTTTCAATATTTTGAAAAACATAAAAACATCTCCTTTTATGATATAGACTACTTTAATATTATACCCAAATTACAATAAAAAACACTGAAAATTATTTATCTTCAATGTCAAAATCTTCTAAATCCCCATTTTCTTTAACTATTTTACTTATTTTTTCTTCTACACTTTTAAGTTCCTTATCACATTCACTTATAAGTTTCATAGCTTTACTATATTTATCAATTGCTTTATCTAGATCAATGTTACCACTTTCTAAATCATTAACAATTTTTTCTAATTCTTTTATTTTATCTTCAAATTTCATAATTCCACCTTTTCAATTTTACTAGTTATTTTACCATTTTTTAAAACAATCTTAATTTCATCATTTTCCTTTACTTTTAAAGCATCAGATAGTATTTTATCATTAAAATAAGTAATACTATAACCTCTATCTAATATATTTAAAGGATTTAGTAAATTTAACTTTTCGATTAAGTTGTTTAAATTATTGTTAACATCATTAAGATTATTTTTAATGATACTGTTTAATTTTTCATTTAAATTGTCAAGTTTAATTTTTTTATTTTCATATAAAAATAAAGGATTTTTAATAATATATGAGTTTTTAAAACTATCAAGTAATAAATAGTTATAGTTTATTTTTTGATACATTGATTCGTTTACTCTAATATTTATTTGAGCTAAGTAATTACTAACATCTAAAATATTAGGAACTGCAATTTCAGCAGCTGCAGTAGGAGTCGCAGCTCTTAAATCAGCTACAAAATCACTAATTGTAAAATCAATTTCATGACCAACTGCACTAATTATAGGAATATCACAGTCATAAATTGCTTTAGCTACAATTTCTTCGTTAAAAGGCCAAAGATCTTCAATTGATCCTCCTCCCCTACCTACAATTAGAGTATCGATATTATAATCTTTTGCTTTTTCAATATTTTTAACAATATCGTATTTAGCTTCATCACCTTGAACTAAACTAGGAAACAATATTATTTCACAAATAGGATAACGTCTTTTAATAGTTGTGATAATATCTTTTATAGCAGCTCCTGTATCTGATGATACAATTCCAATTCTTTTGGGAAATTTTGGAATTTGTTTTTTATGACTATCATCAAAATAGCCTTCTTTACTAAGTTTTTCTTTTAATTTTTCAAATTCGATATATAAATTACCAATTCCATCTTCTTGCATTTCTTCAACATAAATTTGATAGTTACCTGTTGGTTCATATATATTTATTCTTCCACAAACTAAAACTTTCATTCCCTCTTTAGGAGTAAAATTTAATTTTTTATTATAACTATTAAACATAATAGCGTTTATTTTACTAAAATCATCTTTCAAAGAAAAGTAGTAATGACCACTAGAATGTGATTTAAAATTTGATATTTCACCTTTTAAATATATGTTTTGTAGATTCTCATCTTTAGTAAATTTATCTTTTAAATAACGAGTTAAAGTTGATATTGTTATATATCTATTCGTTTTCATGATATATTTTATCTAATACTCCATTAATCATTTTTCTTACCTCATCATCACTATAATCTTTAGCTAGTTCAATAGCTTCATTAATAGTTACTATTTTTGGGGTATCTGTATATAAAAGTTCATATATACTCATTCTTAAAATAGCTTGATCTGTATTACCTAATCTATCAATTGTCCAGTTTTTTAAATACTTATTTGCGATCTTATCAATTTCATTTTTATAAGTAATTACACCATAAACCATTTCTTTTACAAACTCGTTATCGATGGCTAATACTTCTTTTATAACATCATCAATATTATAAGTTATTTTGTTTTTATCATAGACATTAATTTGATATAAGATTGTCATTATTTTTTGACGAAGTTCACTTCTATTTAATTGTCCCATTTTACCACCTCTAAAATTATATCATAATTTAAATAAAAAGCAAAACAAAAGTTTTACTTAATATATTGTTCACCTTTTCCTTGATATAGTTTAACAATAATCATAATTGGTAAATATAAAAGTAGTACACTAAGACAAATCCAACCAATAATTGGAATGATAAAACACAATAACCAAATATATGGAGATAAGTATAACTCACTTCCTGGAACTTCTAATTTATAAGCAGTTAAAGCAGTAATTTGGATTATGAAAACCATAAACATTACAATTGCAGGAAAAATTAAACAAATTAAACCAATAACCCAATAATACCATTTTGCATACCAAGCATTTTTGTCATATACTCCTACTAAAGCTCCTATTACAAGGGAAGCAACTTCTTGTCCTACTAAAGTAATTATTAACCATATCCACCAATTTTCTCTTTTTAAAATTTCCATAAATTCCTCCTATTTAATTTTTTCTTTTAAATTATAAATTATATTTAATGCTTCCATTGGCGTAATTTCCAAAGGATTTAACTTTTCTAACTCTTCTTCTACTACTGATTTTTTAACGATCAAATCATCGATTGGAAGAGCTTCTTGGACTAATATATCCCTTTTTCTTTCTTTATTTTCATAAACAGTTAATATCTCATTAGCTCTTTTGATTAAAGCATCTGGTAGTTTAGCTAATTTAGCTACGTGAATTCCATAACTTTTATCAACACTACCCATCTTAATTTTATGTAAAAATGTGATATTTCCATCTTCTTCATAAGCACTTACATGGACATTTTTAAGGTTTTTTAAGTTTTTTTCTAAGTCAGTTAATTCATGATAATGGGTTGAGAATAAAGTTTTACATTTAATATTATTATGAATATATTCAATAATAGCTTGGGCTAGACTCATACCATCAAATGTAGCAGTTCCCCTACCAAGTTCATCAAACAAGATAAGACTATTTACAGTAGCATTACTAATAGCATTATTAGCTTCCATCATTTCAACCATAAAAGTAGATTCTCCACTTACTAAATCATCACTAGCTCCTATTCTTGTATAGATACTATCAAAAATAGGTAAAATAGCCTCTTTAGCAGGGACAAAACAACCAATCTGAGCCATTATAACTGTAATAGCAAGTTGACGCATATAAGTCGATTTACCAGCCATATTGGGACCTGTTATTAAAAGAATATTAGTATTTTCATCCATTATGACATCATTTGCGACATATTCATCATCACTTACTTTTTCTACAACAGGATGACGATTATCTATTATATGAATATTTCTTTCTTTTACTAGTTTTGGTCTTACGTAATTATTCTCTTCACTAACAGTTGCGAAAGACTGTAATACATCAATAATACTTAATATTTTAGCAATATTTTGTAGTTTAGGAATATAAGTTTTAACTTTATCTCTAATTTCAATAAACAACTCATATTCTAATTCAATTATCTTTTCTTCAGCATTTAATATTAAAGCTTCTTTTTCTTTTAAAATTGGACTTATATATCTTTCACAATTAGCTAAAGTTTGTTTTCTTTCATAACCAAATTCATCTTTAATTAGTCCAATATTTCCTTTAGTTATTTCAATATAATAACCAAATACTTTGTTGTATCCAACTTTTAGATTTTTAATCCCTGTTTTTTCACGTTCACTTACTTCAAAGTTAGCGACAAATTCTTTACCACCCTTACGTAAACTTTTAAGTTCATCTAAATTACTATTATATCCTTCTTTGATTAAATATCCTTCTTTGATTGAAATAGGTGGTTCATCATATATACTGTGAACTAACAAATCGTATAAATCACTTACATCTTCAATACTTTTATCATACCCTATTTTTTGAATTATATTATTAATATCTGGTAATACTTTTAAGGAATTTCTAAGTTGAATTAAATCTCTAGCATTAGCATTCCCAAATGCAATTCTTCCACTTAATCTTTCAATATCATAAACTTCAAATAATAGTTTTTGTAAATCATCTTTTAAAATAAATTCTTTTAATAATACTTCTACAATATCGTATCTTTTATTTATCTCATCAATATCTATTAAAGGATTTTCTAATATATTTTTAAGCATTCTTGATCCCATAGCTGTTTTAGTTTTATCAAGTAACCAAATAAGAGAATAGTTTCTTTGTTTTAATCTAAGGGTTTCTGTAAGTTCAAGGTTTCTTTTAGTATGAATATCCATTTTTAAATAGTTTTTATTTTCTTTAATAATCGCTTTTTGAAAATGAGTTAAATCTCTTTTTTGGGTTTGATTTAAGTAGGTAAGTAAATGTTTTATAGTATTTACATAACGCATATCACCAATATCACTATAAACATATTCGTATACTTTTAAATCACTTATATCATCTGATACACTAACAGCTATTTTAAATTGATTTTTAAGAAGAGATACTATTTTTATATCTACTTTAGAAGTTACAATTACCTCTTTTATTCCTATACTTACAATTTCACTTACTAATTTACTTATATCATGACTTAAAATTGATGTATAAATTACCCCAGTTGTTATATCAGCATAACTGATAACATAGGCATGATTAAAATCTAAAATATTTCCTATGTAGTTATTTTCATATTCTACTAAAGCTTCAGAGTCAACAACAGTTCCCTTACTTATTATTTGAACAACATCTCTTTTTACTAAACCTTTTACTTCTTTAGGATCTTCTAATTGTTCACAAATACCTACTTTATATCCTTTAGCGACTAATTTTTCAATATATATATTAGCAGCATGATGAGGTATTCCACACATTGGTACACGCTCTTTTAATCCAGCACTACGACCAGTAAGAGTAAGTTCTAGTTCTCTAGATACCATAATTGCGTCATCAAAAAACATTTCATAAAAGTCACCTAGACGAAATAAAATAATAACATCTTCATATTTTTCTTTTATATCTAAGTATTGTCGCATCATAGATGTGACTTCATTTTTGTTAACATCACTTCTTAGCATAAAACACCTCTATACTTATATTTTACCAAAAAAAAGAAGATAAGTCTATCTTCTACGATGGGATTTTTTTTCAGTTTCTTCTTTATTTTCAGTTTCTTCTTTACTAGGATTTACAACATATTTTTCGTATTTTTCACGCCATTCTTCGTATGGTTCTTCTGCTTTTTCATACTTCATATCGTGAAACAAACGATGATTTTTAATTCCATCTGCTATCATATATTCAAAATCAACCATATTATCAAGATCACTTTTACATAGCTCTCTTAATTCATTCCAATTACCTCTAATTCTTTTTTTAATATCTTTAATTCTATAGTCTCTATCTTCTATTTCCCCTTCACAACCTTTTACACCAATAACACAAAGTGGTATTAATAAAAGTGGAAAGAAACTAAAAGGAACAGTTAGAATAGCTAAAACTGGAATAGCTGCCATTGAAAGTAATTTTCCAATTCCAAATGAAATTCTTTGTCGTTCCATTTTTTTACATCTTGCTTTAAGACTATCAATTTCATTTGTAAGATAATTTAATTTTTTTTCAAATAATTTAGAATCTATTGGGGAATCAAAACTCTTATATATCATATCTATACCTCATATCTTTTATATACCTAGTTTACCATCAAAAAAAGAATATGTCAAATATTCCTTAATTTTTCTAAAGTTTCATCAAAGGTAGTAACTTTTAAAATTAAAATATCAGATTTTAATCGCTTTTTTTCTTTTAATACTTCATCATAATTTTCATCTGGAACTATAAAAACATCAGCTTTTTCTTTAACAGCACCTCTTAATTTATATTTAGCTCCTCCAATACTACCTACTTTACCATCAATATCAATCGTACCAGTCCCAACTATTTTCTTTCCTTTAGTTATATCGTATTTGGTTATATAGTTATATATAGCTAAACTCATCATTAATCCTCCAGATGGTCCAGATTCATTTTCAGTAAAATCAAAAACAATATCTCTATCAGTTTTAACATCTTTTGTAGAAGATACAAGTAAACCAATCATTTTTCTATTTTCGTAATTTATCATTTTAGCTTTTACTAGTTTTTCTTTACCATTTCTAATTACTTTAAAATTGATAGTATCTCCTACTTCAAATTTACTTATTTTATCATATAAATCTTGTTTACTTAATATCTTTTCACCATTTACTTCTTTAATTTCATCCCCTATTTTTAGATCTGTTATAGAAGAAGAATCAATATAAGTTATAAATACTTTTTCATTGTTTACATCAACATTTATATTAGCTTTATTAAAGGCTAGGATAATTGCATCATCATTAGCTTCTTCTAACATAATATGATCTCGAAAACTAGCTTCTTTAGTAGTTTCGTTACTCGCAACAACCTCTTCTTTTTTAATTAAATCCCAATTTTTATTTACTAAAGATATCAAATAAGTAGGAATGGTAGCTTTCATTTCAGCTACATAAGCTAAATTAATACTTCCCTTCATTTCATAGCCATTTTTAATTTTAATCTTATCACTTACACTAATAAGACCCCCTGTAGTATTTATATAAAAAGGTAAAGGAAAACAAAATACTAGTAAAATAGCTAAATAAACTAAAATGACTTTATAATAACTTTTTATAATATCAATTATTTTTACATATAATTTATTAATCACCATACCAACTCCATCTATTTTAAGAATATACATATAAGGGGATTTTATGAAGAAAATAATAACTAGTATCATTATTATGATAATCTTAATTTTTATTGCGATTGAAATTTTAACAGAATCTGAAACAATCTTAAATTCTGTTTCTTTTTCTTTTAATATTTGTATTAATAATATCTTTCCATCTTTATTTCCCTTTTTTATTTTATCAGAAATAATGATCAATTATGGCTTTGTAGAACTTGTAGGAGAACTATTTAAACCCATAATGTTTAAATTATTCAAGGTAAAAGGTGAATGTGCTTTTATATTTATTATGAGTATTATATCAGGTTTTCCAAGTAATGCCAAGTATACAAAAGAATTATATTTAAAAGGGATGATAAATGAATTAGAAGCTAGTAAAATTTTAACATTTACTCATTTTTCTAATCCTTTATTTATTTTAGGAACAATATCTATTTTGTTTTTAAACAACAAAGAAGTAGGTCTTTTAATTTTAATTTGTCACTATATAAGTAATATTATAATTGGGTTAATTTTTAGAAATTACTATGTCAGTGAAAAAAGTAGTGAAAAAGTATCTTTTAAAAAAGCTATTTTAAAAATGCACAACAAAAGAATTAATAATGACAGTAATTTTGGCCAAATCATCACTAATTCTTTACTACACAGTATTGATACTTTATTACTTATTTTAGGAGTAGTTACAGTTTTTTTAGTTATAACTACTATTATTGATAACAATATCAATTTAAACAACTATAACCAAAGTATTTTAAATGGTCTATTTGAAATGACCCAAGGGTTAAAATACGTAAGTCTTTTAGATATTCCTTTAAAACTTAAAAGTATCTTATCAACAATGATTATATCATTTGGAGGGTTTAGTGTTCATATGCAGATAATGAGTATTTTAAGTGATACAAAGATTAAATATCTACCTTTTTTTACAGCTAGACTACTTCATGCTTTTCTTGCTTCTTCAATGGTTATGTTGTTATTTGATGTTTGGATTAAATTTATTTAGTTGTATTTGAGTTAACACTAGATATATAAGATATTTTAGCATATCCATTGTCACTGTTACCAATCATGGTAGAAGATCCATCAAATGTTGGCATACTACTATTACCAGAAATAGTTAGAGGATTTTTTAAAGTTCCATAATAACTAGAACCTCCTCCACCAGCTCCATAGCGATCACATCCACCGCCACCACCATAGTAACCTCCCCCTCCAGCACCAGCTCCATATGAGGTATTATAATATCCTGCATTACCTCCAATTCCAAGAGCACCAGAAGTAGCTGTTCCACTAGTAGTAGCTGTACAACTATTATTAGTAGCTATATTAGATCCTCCTTTTCCATTATAGGTATTATCAGTATAGGTTCCATCGCCTCCTAAAAGGCCTCCTCCATAGCCCCCATTACCAATTAAAGTACTACTTTGTCTACCATTAGCTCCTCCTCCACCTGCTGCAACAATAATTCTAGATTGTAAGGATGCTTTATCATTCCATAAACCATTTACAGTTCTAATATCTGTGGCTCCTCCTCCACTACCACCAAAGTAGCTAGAGTTTCCCCCACCATTATAACCACCTTTTATTTCACTACTAGATGTAGCTGTTCCTTTTCCTCCAACAAATACATAAAGTTCACTACCTTTTTCGAGGGTTATTTCTCCTTTAGTATAACCTCCATTACCTCCAAGGGAATTACTATCGAAATTTCCTCCTTTAGCTCCCCATACT
>CANQER010000038.1 GCA_947595415.1 uncultured Bacilli bacterium | reverse complement strand
CTTCATACATCTTATCACCTATTTTCCTAAACAAAAATTACTAAACAACTGATCAATTAACTCATCTTCATAACTAACACCTATAATTTCTCCTAACAATTCCCAAATTCTTTTTAAATCTATTTCCAGCATATCAATAGGAAAATCATTAGTAATACCATCTTTGATATCTTTAGTTAAATCTAAACATTCTTTTATAATAGCTATACTTCTTGCGCTAGATAGATAAGTTAAATCCTCTGTTTTTATTTTTTCTAAATTAAATATTTGTTTTATTTTATCTTTTAATTTGTCTATTCCTTCATCTTTTATTAAACTCATATAAACTATTTTATCTTGATCTAAATTACTTAAATCGATTTTATTTTCCAAATCTGTTTTATTAACAATAATTAAATAGTTTTTATCTTTAATTTTAGCTAACAAATCCATATCTTCTTTAGTTAAAACTTCATTATTGTTTAAAATAAGTAAAATTAAATCACAATTATCTATTAAATCTAGACTTTTTAAAACCCCTATTTTTTCTACTTTATCAGTTGTATTTCTAATACCTGCTGTATCAATGATATTTAAAATGACCCCTTCAATTAAAATACTTCCTTCTACTATATCACGAGTTGTGCCTTCAATATCAGTAACAATAGCTTTATCTTCTTCTATTAATCTGTTAAGTAAACTACTTTTTCCAACATTAGGTTTTCCTACTATAACTGTTTTAATGCCTTCTTTGATAATTTTACCATTTTCACTTTCCTTTAAAATTTTACTTAATTTATCATCTATTTTTTTAATTTCTTCTTTTATTTTAGATATAGTTACAATTTCAATATCATAGTACTCAGGATAATCGATATTAACTTCTATATTAGCTAAAATATCTAAAATTTCATTTCGTAAATCTTTTATCATTGAAGATACCTTACCTCTTAGTTGGTTAATCGCAAGAGCTCTTGACTTTTCTGATTTAGAGTTTATTAAATCCATAACACTGTTTGCTTCTATTAAATCTAACTTTCCATTTAAAAAAGCTCGTTTGGTAAATTCCCCTGGTTTAGCTAAAAGACAACCATTTCTTAAAAGTAACTCCAATATTTTATTTGTAGTAGCAATTCCTCCATGACAATTAATTTCTACAACATCCTCGCCTGTATAAGTTTTAGGACTTTTCATAACACTTACTAAAACTTCATCTATAACTTCATCTTTATCCATTATATGACCATAATTTATAGTATGAGAAGCTACTTTAGTTAAATCTTTATCAAACAATTTATTAACTATTTTTATAGCCTCATCTCCACTAACCCTAATTATTGAAATAGCTCCAACTCCTAAAGCTGTAGAAATAGCTGCGATTGTATCAGTCATCTTTCTTCCTCCCTTTAATTCCTACATACATTAAAAGTTTAGTAGGATGTTTAAATATCTCTAAAGATACGTATTTATCTGCGAGATTTACTAACCAACTTTCCTTATAGCGAGGAATATTTTTATTAAGAGGAAACATGTGTTTTAAAATAGCATCCCTAGTTTTTTCATCCATAAAATTAGGAAAATGTTTAATTGAATTATCTAGTGCTTCTTTAGCATGAACAAAACCATGTTTTTTAAAAAAAGGCTTTTTTCCTCCTACTATTTTACCTTCTTCATCTAACCAAGGCTTATAATAAAAATCGTGAAGTAGTCCAGCTCTAGCTGCGACGATTTTATCAGCTTTGAATTTGATAGCTAATAGATACGCTTTATAAGCTACTTTAAGACAATGATCATAAACACTTACATCTTTGTGATGAACATAATCTTTTCTTTTTATAAATTCTTCACTATTTAATATTGGATTTATTATTTCATAAAATTCTTGATTTTTTTCTTCCATATCAATTCCTCTTTTTAATTATATTATTTTTATAAAATAAAAACAAGTATTAACTTGCTTTATCATCATATTTAATAACAACATATCTGTTTGGTTCTTCCCCAACACTTTCTGTTTTTAAATTTTTAAAACCATCTATTAGGGTATGAATCATTCTTCTTTCGTAAGAATTCATAGGATCTAATTTAGCATCTATCTTTGTATTTTGAACTTCTCTTGCGATTTGTTTGATCTCATACATTTTTCTTTTGATTTTCTTTTCTTTATAGTTAGATGCATCAACATATATCTTTACATTCATACCTAGTTGAACCTTTAAAGATTGTTTTAATAATGTTTGAATAGCATCTATGGTTTTACCATTTTTACCTATTAAAATGTTATTATTATCAGATACTAATAATACATTTATGGAATCATTTAAATATTTTACTTCCATATTTATTTCAATATTCATAAAATTACCTAAAGATTTTATGTAATCTTTAACATAATTTAAAACATCTTGTTTTTTAAAAGCTTCAATTTGAAATTTCTTACCCTTAAATAGTTTAGCTTCTTCTTCACTTTCTTTTAAATATAAATCGTTTATATCACATCCAGTTAAACTCAACAATTTGTCATAAGCTAAATCTTTATTTTTTTCACTAACTACATATTTTTCAATCATTTTTAATCCTCCTTATAAACAGGTTTTGGAATATTGTAAAGGAACTATTAATTATCCAATATATTCCTATAGCTATTGGTAAAGTAAATGAAGCAATTCCAATAAAGACAATCATTATATTAGTCATCATCTTCATTTGTTTTTCTTGTTCCTTAGTAATACTTCCTGTTTGATTAAGCTTGAATGAAAAATAAGTTACTAATATTATTATAATGCAAACTATTATATAAAAATAATGACCATTTCCCATTCCAATTAAAGGAGTTGTACCTAATTGGAAACCAATAAAGTTTTCCTCAAAAACTGCTGGCAAACGATTTAATGATTCATAAAAAGCAAAGAATAAAGGAATTTGAATAAAAGCAAATAGACATCCTGATAAAGGATTTATTTGATACTTCTTATAAATATTCATCATTTCTTGACTTTTTAACATCATCATTTGTTGATCCTTACTGTTAGGATATTTTTTCTCAAGTCGTTCTAATTCTGGTTGAGCTTTTTTTAAATTTTCTGACTGCAAAGCTGTCTTTTTCGTTATTGGATAAAGAATTAACCTTATAATCAAAGTAATTATTACAATCGCTAAACCATAACTTTTAACAATATTTCCAGCCTGAATTATTAACCAAGCTAAAGGTTTTACAAATATCGTATTCCAAATACCTTCATAACCACCAGATGTAATTGTAAATTGACTACATTTTGGTAAATTAGATATATCTAATTTAGCTTTTTTATAAGTATCTATTGTTGAAGATGATTCTGGTTGACACAATATATTTTGAGGTAAATTTTGCCCTGTTTTGGGATTTTGAACTACCTTTCCATTATCATCTTTTAATAGTTTTGTACAACCTGTTAAACTAGTAACAAAAACTACTAATATTATAATTTTTATTATTTTTTTATTCATTTTAATTCTCCTTTAATAAAAACAACGTTCTAAAAATATAATTTAAATCCTTTTTCATATCATCATATGAGTCAAATATAATATTCTTTCTTACTATTATAATACAATTAAAACCATTTTGGTAGTCAAAATCGTCAATAATATCTTTTATTCTTCTTTTTACCTTATTTCTTACTACAGCTTTACCTATTTTTTTTCCCACAGAAATACCAAATGTATAAAAATCTTGATTTTTTTTCTCTAAATAAACAATATAATTTTTATATTTAAAAGGTTTATTTTCATTGATAATTCGATTAAATTCATAATTTTTTTTTAATATATTTATTTTTTTCATCATTCACCTCACAATGAAAGAAAAACCACTTATTAAGTGGTATTAATGTGATAAAACTTTACGTCCCTTTTTTCTCCTACGATTGATAACATTAGATTCAATACGCGCAAAAAAACCATGTTTTTTACTTCTTTTACGATTATTTGGTTGATAAGTTCTCTTCATTTACGTAACACCTCCTGATTTCTCGCTTATACAATTATATATATTTTTAGGTATTTTGTCAAACCTTTTTACGTTTTTTTTATGTAAATATAATTTTCCACATTTTAATTTTATTCTTTTGATTTAAAATTATTAGTTTTCAACATATTTTGTGGAAAAAAGTTAAACGATATTATGTTTGTGTTATTAATTTTCCACTTTATTGTGGAAAACTAGTACTTTTTAGTTTATTATTTATCAATTTGAATAGTGGAAAACTTATTTTTTATTTTTTTTCCACATTTTGTAGTTTTTTTACGTAAAATAATGTAAAATAGTTATAGTGGGTGATTTTATGGACATAAATACTATTTGGGATACTTTTTTATTCAAAATAAAAGATAAATTAGCACCTCTATTATATAGAAGTTGGTTTGAAGATACTAAACTTATAAATCTTGATGATAAAAAAGCTACTATTTTAGTCCCATCTTATATACATAAAAAACATTTAAAAGAAAACTACAATGATTTAATTGAAGAAGTATTTACAGAAATTACTGGATCAATATTTAATTTCGAATACTTAACAGAAGAAGAAATAGAAAACAACATAACAATCGACACAGATGAACTAGGAGTTCCATCATCCACCATCAATACTAATTTAAACGAGGCATATACATTTGATAACTTTATAATGGGCGAAAGTAATAAATTCGCAAAATTCACTGCTTTAGCTGTAGCTGAGCAACCAGGAAACATGTATAATCCTTTATTTATATATGGTAGTAGTGGATTAGGTAAAACACACTTGATGCATGCGATTGGAAATTACATTGTCCAAAATAGTAAAAAAAGAGTTTTATATGTCACAAGTGAACAGTTTGTCAATGATTTTTTAGAACTTTATCGTAAAAATAAAGATGACAATAATTTTGATTTAGTTGATCATTTCAAAAGAAAATATCGTGATATTGACGTTTTAATGATTGATGATATTCAATATCTAGAAATAGCTCATAAAACCCAACAAGAATTTTTTAATACTTTTAATGAACTTCATACTAATAATAAACAGATAATTATTTCATCTGATAGGTCACCTGATGATCTTAAAAAGTTAGAAGAGAGACTTCGTACTCGTTTCAATTGGGGGATAAGTGTTAATATTCTTCCTCCTGATTTCAAATTAAGACTAGATATTATTGATAAAAAAATCGATAGTGAAATATTAGAAAATAATTTTCCACAAGAAGTAAAAGAATATATCGCTAGTAACTGTACAACAGACATAAGAAAACTAGAAGAGTTTATGCCTACGCAACAATTATGAATGGATCTGATATTACTTTAGATTTAGCTGTGGATGCATTAAAAGATTTCTTTACCAAAAGTATTATTTCCAAAAACAAAGTTGAACAAGTCCAACAATTAATAGCTAACAACTACAATATTTCTATTGATGATTTAAAAAGTAAAAAAAGAGTTAGTTCGATTGCTGTCCCAAGGCAAGTAGCTATGTATATCTGTAGAGTTATTCTAAACGAACCCCTAGCTAAAATAGGATTAGAATTTGGAGGTAAAGATCATACAACTGTTATGCATTCAGTTGAAAAAATAACTAATGAACTTAAAAATAATAATGAACTTAAGAATTTAATCGATCAAATAGTTAGTCAAATAAAATAATGTGGAAAATAATTTTATATCAACAAATTTTCCACTAGTAAAAACTGGGAAATACTTATGTTTTTTAACAATTTAAAAACTTTTCCCCATTTTCAACATTTATAATAATAATATTTATAGAAAAGAGGTATTATATGAAAATAAAAATCAAACAAGAAATTTTAATGGAACATTTAAACTATGTTATAAAGGGAATATCAAGTAAAAATTTAATTCCTATTTTGAATTGTATAAAATTAGATTTAACTGATGAAGGTTTATATCTAATGAGTACAGATAATGAAATAGCTATAAAAACATTTATAGATAAAAGTAATATTGAAGAAATGGAAGTTTTAGGATCTATTGTTATATCAGGACGTTATTTATACGATATAATAAGAAAGTTACCTAATGAAATTATTAATATTGAACAAGTTGCTGAATCAAAAATATATATCTTTACAGATCATTCATCATTTAATTTAAATTGTAATAAAGTAAGTGAATTTCCAGATTTAGATTTAGAATATAATAAAAATCCTATTGTAATGGAGCAAAGAGTGTTTAAAAATATTATAAATCAAACAATATTCGCAACTTCAAGTCAAGAATCACGTCCAGTATTAACAGGAATAAATTTTAATATCAAAGAAGATATTTTAGAATGTACAGCTACCGATTCTTATCGTCTTGCGAAAAAGACTATAAAATTAAATAGTCCTGTAAGTGAAAATGCTAATATAGTTATTCCAAGTAAAAATTTAATGGAATTTATAAAAATTATAAATAATGAAGATAGTATGATTGAACTTCATATATTTACTAATAAAATAATTTTTAAATTTGATGATATAGTTATGATGTCAAGATTAATCAATGGAACATATCCAGATACTTCAAAGTTAATTCCTACAAGTTTTTCATTGATAGTTAAGGTAAAATTAGATGATTTTTATGCTTCAATTGATAGAGCATCACTTCTTACAAATGAAGCAGATAAAAATACAATAAAATATGAAACAAAAGATGATATCGCAATTATATCTTCTAATATCCCAGAAATAGGAAATGTGGAAGAAAAAATTGATATAAATAAAAATAATAAAGAAAATATTAAAATCGCCTTTAGTTCAAAGTATATGATGGATGCATTAAAATCATTAGATTGCAGTGAAATAGAATTGATGTTTAATGGCGAAGTAAAACCTATTATTGTAAAAAATAGTGAAAGTGATGATTTAATTCAACTTATTTTACCAATTAGAACTTATTAAAGCTTTTAAAGCTTTTTTTATTTAAAACTAAAAAAAGTCAAAAATTCGACAAAAAAAAACAAATATCGACAAAAATAAATAGTATAAGAGATGGCGAAAGGAGGGGAAAAGTGCCTTCATACTTCGTTAATAGTGATACCCTAGCTATAATTCCCATCGATGAAAATAGATCCAAAATATTAGAAAAAGAAAATACATTTATTATAAATGAAAATAGTAATAAAATAATAAAAATAAGTTGTAGTTATTTTGGAAGTACATATGAAGGGCGTATGTTAGGATCAAAAGCATTAATAGGTTCAATTTATAAAGTTCCTATAATAATTGAAGAAAGTAAAGAAATAATATTCTTTCCAACCAAATCTTGTCGCTATAATACAAGTTCTTGGATATCTTTAAAAAATATTAATAATTACTACAAAACTAACGAAAACACCATAATTGAATTTGATAATGGTCATAAACTTGAATTAAATCTATCATATGGAACCTTAGAAAATCAGATTTTACGCGCAACCAGATTACAAAGTATCCTTCAAAAAAGAAAAATGCTTTAAAAAAATACGATAAATAAGCTAAAATGGCTTATTTTTCTATTATTTGCGATAAATTTATGATATAATAAATAGTAGGTATAGGAGTACTAAGAATTAAAAAAACCTTAAAAAGGACATTATAATAAAAAATTGGTGATATAATGAAAATAGAAAGACTAAATATTACAGGTTTTAGAAACTATGATGAAGCAGAAATTATATTTGGACCAAAAATTAACATTTTTTATGGATTTAATGGTCAAGGAAAAACCAATTTATTAGAAGCTATTTATGTACTTGGACTTACTAAATCTCATCGATCATTTATCGACAATAATCTTATCAAACAAGATAAAGAATTTGCTAAAATAAAAGGGATTATAAACGATAATAAAATCAAAACAAAATATGAGATAGACATAACAATGAATAAAAAAGTATTAAAAATAGATAATGATCAAATAAAAAAATTAAGTGATTATATATCTAAAATAAATATAATCATTTTTTATCCAGAAGACTTAAATTTAATCAAAGGATCACCTAATGAAAGAAGAAAATTTTTAAATACAGAACTTAGTCAACTATACAGTAATTATATAGATATTTTAAATGATTATTATAAACTCTTAAAAACACGCAATGATTGTTTAAAAAAACTAAACAAAAAAGAAAAAATTGATATGAATTATTTTGAAATCTTAACTCAGTATTTGATAAATAAAGCCATATTAATTTATCGTATGCGTAATAAGTTTATAATAAAAATAAATGAAAATATAAATATTATCTATCAAAAAATATTTGGTTTTGAAAATTTTCATCTAGAATATAAGACAAATTGTTTTTTTTCAGCTTTCAAAGAGGATGTTATGAGAGAAATTCTTACAAAAAAATATCAAGAAGTTTTTGATAAAGAAGTTAAATATTGTCAGACTTTAATTGGTCCTCATAGAGATGATATAGAGTTTTACTTAGATAAAATAAACTTAAAAAATTATGGATCTCAAGGACAACAACGTTTAGCTATCTTAGCTTTAAAATTATCTGAAATAACAATTTTTAAAAATTATAAAAAAACAATTCCTATTTTACTTTTAGATGATGTGTTTAGTGAACTTGATAACGTAAGAAAAAACAGATTACTAAAATACATAAAAAACAATATTCAAACCATAATCACAACTACTGAAATAACTAATATTGATCCTAAAATATTGGAAAAAGCAGAAATATTCAAAGTTAAAAATGGAAAAATCAAGAAAGAGGTGTCAAGATGAAACAAGAACATTATAATGAATCAGATATTCAAGTATTAGAAGGATTAGAAGCAGTAAGAAAACGACCAGGAATGTATATAGGAACAACTAGTAGTAAAGGACTACACCATTTAGTTTGGGAAATAGTTGATAATGCAATTGATGAATCGCTAGCTGGTTACTGTGATGATATTGAAGTTATAATAAATAAAGATAATTCAATAACTGTAAAAGATGATGGACGTGGGATACCTACAGGACTTCATCCTAAAACAGGTATTTCAACAGTAGAAACAGTATATACTGTTCTTCATGCAGGAGGAAAATTTGGAGGAGGAGGATATAAAGTATCTGGAGGTCTTCATGGAGTTGGTGCTAGTGTCGTAAATGCGCTTAGTAGTTGGGTTGAAGTA
>CANQER010000037.1 GCA_947595415.1 uncultured Bacilli bacterium | reverse complement strand
GATGTATTAAAACTTAAAGCTGCAGATGGATTTAGTATTGAAGAATCTAGTATTAATAAAACTCTAGTTAAAAAAATTCATAACTCTGGTAGAGAAGTATATGCATGGACAGTAAATAATAAAGACAACATGAATAAAATGATTGATCTAAAAGTAGACAATATTATTACAGATAACATTACCCTTGCGAAAGATACAATATATGAAAGTAAAACAAGTAATATCATAAATGAATATATAAAATTTGTCCAAAAATTATTTGGTTAATAATTGTTAAGTATTTAAGCATATTATATAAAAGAAGGTGAAATATGCTAGATAAATTTTTAGATGATTATATCGATATTTTATACCAAAGACAAAACAATGTATTAGATGTAACGCAAAAGGGGTTATATTCTAAACAAAGATATTATAAGCTATTAAAACCTGTTATTAAATTAGTTAGTGAAAACAAAGATAAATCACTTAGCGAACTTACAAACATTTTATATGAAGATTCTAATATTGAAGGTATGATTAAAAATTTTGTTTATGATAAACAACTTACTCCAGGATTAGTTTTAGCTTTTAAAACCAAATACCATAAACATACTATTTATACAGGTTATAAAAAAGAAGTAGATTATTTTAATAATAAATATACTACTAATAAAATACCTCTTAAAGAAGATGCAATTTTTGATTTAGCTTCAGTAACTAAACTATTTACAGTTTTAAGTATTTTTAAATTAGTTGAAAAAAAGATGATTAATTTAGATGATGATGTTGTTAAGTACGTACCATATTTTAAAAATATCAAAAGTTTAAAAATAATTGAACTATTGAGTTTTCAAATACCTTTAGAAACATCTAAAAGAATCGATGAAGTAAACAGTAAGGATGAAGCTTTAGATTTACTTTTTAATATCAAAATTGGTAAAAAAAGAATCAATCCTTATACTGATATGGGAGCTATGATTTTAAAATACGTAATTGAAGAAGTAACTAAAATGTCATACTTTGATTTTTTAAAGCAAGAAATTTTAAACCCTTTGGGGTTAAAAGACACAAACGTTAGGGTTAAAAATTTAGATAGGTGTGTAAATACTAATTATGATATCAAATATTATAAAGATGATTTTGTATTAGAAACAAGATATGAAGAAGGAATAGCTCATGATTATAAAGCTTATATCATGGGTCAAAAGGATGGAAACTTAAGTGGTCACGCTGGTCTTTTTTCAACAGCTAATGATATGATTACTTTAGCAGATAGTCTTATGAAAGGAAAAATTATAAGTAAAGATAGTTTTGATTTGATTGCTAGAAACTATACAGGAAGATCTTATTTTTTAAACAACGAAAAAAAATATATTCAGTATTTTGGTTTGTTGTGCTATACTAAAAATCCAGATTATAAATCAACTGTTGTACCTCATCCATTAAGTGGTAAAGCAATAGCTTCAGCAGGTTATACAGGAATGAAGTTAATAGTTGATCCTTTAAATGAAATTACTTTTTTTATGGGAAGTAATAGAACTCATAATCGTATGTCTTATATTGATGAAGTCCATAAAGATGAAATCAAAACAGATAAATTTGGTAAACAAACAATAGATTTACCAAATGGTTTAAATATTGTAGATTCATCTAGGTTTGCTTGGGTAAGACAAGAGTTAGTTGATGCAGTTATTAATCTAACTATAAAGTATCGTATGCTTGAAGATTTGTACGAAGTAATAAAAACAGATGTTAAAGTAAAACACTTACAAATGTGATATAATATTAATGAGGGAAAATTATGAAGTACTTAGATAAAAAAGATAAAATAAATTTAATAGTTTTAATAATTGGTTATTTATTATTTGTACTATTTTTAACAAAGTTTAAATTTTTATATGGTTCAACTACAGATTGGGCAAGTCAACACTATCTAATTCCAGAATATTTTAGAAATCTATTTTATTCTACTGGTAAGATACTACCCAATTTTTCTTTTAACTTAGGAAGTGGACAAAATATTTTTAACTTTGCTTATTATGGTTTTTTAAGTCCAATTGTTTTAATATCTTATTTTTTTCCATTTATAAAAATGGTTGATTATATCATGATAAGTAGTGTTTTAATAGTTATAGTAAGTTTTGTTTTGTTTTATATTTGGCTTAGAAAAAATGGTTATAAATCAAATATTTGTTTTTATATAACTACTTTATTTTTACTTGCTTCACCTTTGATATTTCATTCTCATCGTCATATTATGTTTATTAGTTATCTACCATTTTTGATTTTAGCTTTAATGGGAGTTGACAAATACTTTTTAAACAATAAAAAAACCTTACTTATTATAAGTGTCTTTTTAATAATTCTTACAAGTTACTTTTACAGTGTAGGAGCTATTATCTGTATTTTAATCTATGGAATTTATAAATATCTTAAAATAAATGATAAAATAACTTTTAAAAGTTTTATGATCGATGGCTTTAAATTTATTTATCCAATCATAATAGGAATTTTACTAGCTGGTTTTTTCCTTCTTCCAATTTTGCATACCTTATTAGGAGGAAGAGACAACAATGTTTTTATTTCTAGTTTAGATCTTATAAAACCAAATTTTAACTTGAACTATTATTTGTATAATTCTTATTCAGTTGGTTTATGTAGTATAGTTATATTTGCTTTAGTTGGAATAGTTTTACTATCAAAAAAAGAAAACAAATTTTTAGGAATTACTTTTTTAACAATTATGATTTTTCCAATTTTTAATTACTTACTTAATGGAACACTATATATAAATAGTAAATCTTTAATTCCATTTTTACCACTTTTATGTTTAGTTATTTTAATATTTATCCAAAATTTAAAAAAGATAAATTTGAAATATGAATTAATAATTACTCTATTAATTATCATTGTTTTTCTTATTTTTAACAATTACAAATACAGTAATTTATTAATAATAGATATGATTATAACTAGTATAGGTTTACTTATATATAAGTTTAAAAACAATAAATATTTTATTTTTATTCCCACTATATTTATAAGTTTTATAGTTTTAGTATTTACGAATATGGATGATAATTTAGTAAAGATAAAAGACTACAACAATTCTTTTTCTAAAGATTATGAAAACCTTATAACTACTACTTTAAACAAAGATAAAGACTACTATAGATTTTCTAATCAAATTAAAACTTTAGATACAATTAATAAAGTCTATGATAAAAGGTTTTATAAAACTACAATGTATTCATCTATTTATAATAGAGATTACAATAATTTCTTTTATAACGTTATTAATAATGAAGTAGTTTATAGAAATAGTGTTATTACAAACAGTAGTTTAAATATTTTATCTAATATGCTTTTAGGTGAAAAATACATGATTAGTAATTCTAAGGTTGGGGTAGGTTATATCTTAGATAGTCAAAATGATAAAGCTGCAGTTTATAAAAATGATTTTGTTTTACCTATTGGATATGCAACTAGTAGATTACTAAGTAATGAAGATTATAATAAGTTATCTTATCCTTATAATGTTGATGCACTACTTAACTATGGGGTTGTGAAAAAAGGTAATACAAATTATGTAAGTAATGTTAGTAAAA
Source organism: uncultured Bacilli bacterium (assembly GCA_947595415.1). Lineage (GTDB taxonomy): Bacteria > Bacillota_I > Bacilli_A > RF39 > UBA660 > CANQER01. Next base: position 5,515 of record CANQER010000037.1, on the reverse strand, counting down.
AAGATATTGATTATAAAGTAACTGGTTTATCTAATCTAGCTATTGATAAGGAAGATGATAAATATTATATTAATGCTTCTAGTGATGCTTATTTAAAAATGGATGTTGAAACTAACGATGAAATTTTAATTATTAGTTTTAAAATGGGACTTTCACAAAGCTGTAGTCAAGGAGATACTTATATTACAATTAATAATATCTCTAATAAACTTACTTGTAAATCATGGAAGTATCATAATAACAATTATAATTTTGAATATGTTATTTCTGCAGATAAGATTGATAGTTTAGATATTAAATTTGGTAAAGGTAAATATATTATAAGTGACATTAAAACTTATACTATGGATTTTGATAAAATTAAAAACATCAATCGAAAAGTAGATCCTTTTAAAATTGAAAAGATGGAAGATGATGAGATTAAAGGTCATATTGATGTTAAAAATGATGGTTACTTTATTCTTAGTATTCCTTATGATGAAGGGTTTAAAATAAAAGTAAATGATAAATATATAAATTATGAAAAAGTAAATGATAGTTTTATTGGTTTTAAAATTAATAAAGGAAGTTATGATATAGATATTGTTTATGAAGCCCCACTTTTAAAAATAGGTTTTATCTTATCTTTGATTGGTTTAATTTTATTACTTATAGACATACTAAGAAAACGCGTTTAGCGTTTTTATTGTTTTATGGTAGGAATTAAATCATCTAATTTGTCCTCATCTTTATATGGTTCAGTTCCTTTAATATAATATAACATACTACCTTTTTCACCTTTTTTAATAGGTTTTCCTGTTATAGGATCAGTAAGAACTCCCACAACATTTTTAGGTATATCATACCAATTGTCATCTTTATCTTTTAGAGTTTCTTCAATAGTATCAGCCCAAATATTTTTAGCATAATTACTAACATTACTATCTGTTTTACTATTGTCATCATAACCTAACCAAAGACCAACTATTAAATCTTTGTTGTAACCAAAAACTAGACTATCTGTATCTGTAGTTCCTGATTTAATAGCATATTTTTTAGTTAGTTTAGGAGCAATACTAATACAAGTTGGATAAGTGTAATCAATAAAATCATTAGAATAAGTATTACTTAGTAATTCGTTTGTTATAAAAACAATACTTTTGTTTAAAATATTTTCTTTTTCTTCTTTGTATTCATATAAAACGTTACCATACATATCTTCAATTTTATTTATCAAATGAGGAGTTATTTTGTATCCTTCATTAGCAAGGGCTGCATATCCTTTAACCATGTCCATTAAGTTGATTTCAGTTGATCCTAAAGCAAGGGAAGGAACTATATCTACATCATCTTTTATTCCAACTCGCTTTATCATATCAGCTAGAGTTTCTTCACCTAAAAAAAGGTGAGTTTTAACTGCGTATATGTTATCTGAATAAGCTAGGGCAGCTGCCATACTTATTTGTTTGCCAGCATACAAATTAGCGTAATTAGTAGGAGAATAAGTTTTATTAGATGAAAAAGTAAAGGTTGTTTTTTCACTAACAAAAGTAGTTGAGGCTGTAAAACCATTTTCTAAAGCTGAGTAGTAGAGGAATGGTTTTAAAGTAGATCCTACTTGTCTTTTAGAACTAATAGCTCTATTATACTGACTTATACTGTAATCTCTTCCTCCTGTTAAAGCTAAAATATTACCATTATTTGGATCCATTACGATACCTGCTATTTGGAGTTTGTCATCGTTTTTAATATTGTTGTCGATTGATTTTTCTAAGTTGGTTTGTGCTTTTTTATCTAGATTTGTATATATTTTAAGACCACCTGTTTCTAAAAATGATTTAGGGATTGTGTTAATACTTTTTAACTCTTCAATAACTGCATCTTGATAGTAAGTAATCATTTTAGAACTTTCATCACTAATTCTTCCTACGTAGTTTAATTTAGTATTATAGGCTTTCATCTTTTCTTCTTCTTTGATAAAACCATTTTTAACCATGGCATCTAAAATAATATATTGTCTATTTTTACTTGCTTTTTCATCAACTAAAGGAGAATATTTACTAGGCCATTTTGGAATACCAGCTAAAATAGATGCTTCAGCTAAAGTTAGATCTTTACTACTTTTATTAAAGTAATACTTACTAGCATTTTCAATTCCAAATATTCCTCCATAGTTGATAGTGTTTAAATAGCCTTCTAGAATTTGATCTTTATCATAGTGCATTTCTAGTCTGATTGTTAACCAAGCTTCTTCAATTTTACGTTTCCAATTTTTGTCAAAATCTAAAAACAAGTTTTTAGCGTATTGTTGAGTTATAGTGGAGGCTCCTTGAAGGTTTTGGCCATTTTTAAGGTTAATAAAAAGACTTTTTAAAATACGCAGGTAATCAAAACCAATATGACTATAAAAGTGTTTATCTTCAGTTGCGATAGTTGCTTTAATTAAGTAAGGACTTATATCTTTAATACTTACCCATTCTTCTAAAACGTTACCTGAATACAAGTTATCTTCATTATCGTATAAATAAAAACTATTAGCTGTATTAATAGGTAGGGTAGGATATAGTTTCGCAACGACATAAATTCCTCCATAAATGAGGATTAAAAATATAAATAAAATACTAAATATTATTGTTGTTTTTTTAAGTAATTTCATAGTATCATTCCTTATCTTTATTATTATTAGAAAAAAATACAAAAATATGAGTGCAATTTTTAAAAACTTATGTTATAATTACATTCAGTGAAAGTTGGATTTTTATGAAACAGGTTAAAATTATAACTTATTTAAAAACTGAGGATGATGTTAAACCTTATGAATATGAAATAGATGGGATTAAAAAGGATAATAAACTTACTTTTTATGAAGATGATATAAAAGTAGAAATAGTTATATATGATGATTGTGTTTTAATGAAAAGATCTAACTTTTCTTATACAATTGATTTTAAATTTAAACTTAATGATAAACTTAAAGTTAAACATATAATTAATGATTATAATTTTCAAATAGATTATGATATTCTAACAAGCCAGTTAAATATTTTAGATACATCTTTAGATATTATTTACATTTTGACAAATAATAATCAAAGATTAGGTAAATTTAATTATAAGATAAGGTGGTATGAGTGAAAGATAAAATAAAATTGGTTGTTTTAAAATCTTTAGATTTATGTGGGATAAAAACAGAAGTTAAAATAGAAAATACTAAAGATTTAAAAAATGGAGAATATACTACTAATGTAGCTCTTACTTTAACTAAACAGTTAAAAAAAGCGCCTCATGTAATAGCTTTAGAAATTGTGGATAAGATGGATAAGTCACTCTTTGAAAAAGTTGAAGTAGCAGGACCTGGTTTTATCAATTTTTATATGAAAAAAGATTATTTGTATGAAAATTTAAATGAGATTTTGGTTAAATTAGATGAGTATGGAAAGTGTAATATTGGTAATAATAAAAAAATAAATATTGAGTTTGTTAGTGCTAATCCAACAGGTACTCTTCATTTGGGTCATGCTAGAGGAGCTAGTAATGGTGATGCTTTAGCTAATCTTTTGTCTTATGTTGGCTATGATGTAACAAGAGAGTATTATGTTAATGATGGTGGAAATCAAATTAATAATTTAGCTTATTCTATTAAGGCTCGTTATGATGAGTTGTGTAATCGTGATTTTGAAATTCCAGAGGATGGTTATTATGGTAATGATATTGTTGAGATAGCTAAAGATATTTTAAGTAAATATGGTAATAATTTAACTGATATTGAGTTTTTTAAAGATTTAGGGGTTAATATATTACTTAGTAAAATTAAGAAGGATTTAGAAAACTTTAGGGTTAAATTTGATGTTTGGACAAGTGAGAAAAAGTTAATTGAAAGTGGTAAGGTTAATGATGTTTTGGAAAGTTTGAAAAATAGTGATTATACTTACTATGAAGATGGGGCTTTGTTTTTAAAGACTACTTTGTATGGTGATGAAAAGGATAGGGTTTTAGTAAAATCTGATAATACTAATACTTATTATTTACCTGATATTGCGTATCACTTAGATAAGTTTAATAGGGGATATGATGAGTTGATTGACATTTTAGGTGCTGATCATCATGGTTATATCAATAGGTTAAAAGCTGGGGTTAAAATCTTAGGTGAAGATCCTGATAAGTTAAATGTTATGATTCTTCAAATGGTTAGACTTGTTAGGGGTAAAGAAGAGATAAAAATGAGTAAGAGAACTGGTAATGCAGTTACTATTAATGAATTAGTAGATGAGGTTGGATTAGATGCGACTAGGTATTTCTTCGTTATGCGTTCTTTAGATAGTCAAATGGATTTTGATTTAGAATTAGCTAGTAAAAAAACCAACGAAAACCCAGTTTATTATGTTCAATATGCATATGCTAGAATAAGTTCTATTTTAAGTGAATATGATGGAGTTAAGGTAGTAAGTGATTATAAGACGTTAACTTCTGATTATGCTATTGATTTGCTTGTTAAGTTGTATAATTTTAAGGAGGTTATAAAACTTAGTGCGATTAATAGGCAACCTTATCATATAGCCAATTATGTTTATGATCTTGCGACTAGTTTTCATACGTTTTATGCTCATGAGAAGGTTTTGACTGATGATTTGGTTTATAAAATAGAACATGTTAATTTGATTAAGGCTGTAGCTATTGTAATTAAAAATTCTTTAAATATTATTGGTGTAGAAGCCAAAGAAAAAATGTAGGAGGTATATATGAGTTTGAAAGATATGAAGTTAGAGGATTTAGAGTTATTATCTTATACTGATTTGACTTATCGTTTATTAAAAGAAAATGGTAAATCGATGACTACTGCTAATATATTTAAGAAAATATGTGAGTTATTAGAATATGGGGATAGTGCTTTTGAAAGCAATATAGGTGATTTTTATACTTCACTTACTATTGATAAGAGGTTTGTTTTACTTGATAATAATGAATGGGATTTGAGGGAAAAGAGTCCTATTGAAATTGTTATTGATGATGAGGATGAGATTGATGATGAAGAGGAAAATGAGGATATAGAAGAAGAAGTATATACAGATGAGGATTCGATGGATAATATTGATGAAGATGATATTGAGGAAGTATTGGAAGATGATGATTTAGATGATGTTGATGATGATTTGGATTTAACTATTATCGATGAGAATCAGTTGAAAAATGAAATGTAGGAAACTACATTTTTTTGTGTAAAGCAATATATTATATCTTGATTAAATGGTTATTTAATGGTATATTAGTAATTGATAAGAAAGTAGGTAATGGATATGTTAGCAAATAGCAAATGGGGGGGGGTATTTAGAAGCTTTAATTAACGATGTAGTAGAGGATATTTCATAGAGTCGTGTTTAGATGTACAGGACTTTTTATAGTGTTTGTATAAAAAATGATGTATTGGGAACAATAAGAATTGGAGGTATTAAATATGAAGAGAAATAATAAGAAAGGATTTACATTAATAGAACTATTAGCAGTAATAGTAATACTCGCAATAATAGCCTTAATAGCT
>CANQER010000036.1 GCA_947595415.1 uncultured Bacilli bacterium | reverse complement strand
CCATTTGCTATTTGCTAACATATCCATTCCCCTTTTATCTACTCATTTTCTCTAAAACAATCATCTATCTCACCTTGACTAAACCCCTTAGAATATAACTTTTTCTTAATCTGCATATATAAATCATTACCACTATATTTCTTACTTAACTTATTATATAATTTATTATATTCATTAAAAATAACACTACTATTACCCTTAATATTATCAAGTTTATCCTTAACCATACAAGAATCATAACCCAAATTAATCAACTCTTGATACAACTTCTGTTTTAAAACATAAATAGAATTCTTATGATTCAAACTAACCTTTTTATTTATATACTTATCTAACTTCTCCTCTATCAAACAACTATCAATCTTAGAAATCTGTTTTTCAATAACATCTATATCAATATCATGTTCCAAAAGCTCATTTTTGATCCTATATGGTCCAACATTAGAAAGATTTATCCTATCAGAAACATAAGCCTTAACAAAATTAACATCATCAAGTAAACCAATATACTCTAACTTATCAATAATTTTATCCTTATCTTCCTTAATAACATCATTTTTATCCAAAAAATTAATAATCTCTTTTTTACTACGTAAACGCTTAGAAATAAACCTAATAACCTTATAATAAATATCATAATACTTCGTATCTATATTTATATCATTAAACTTAGAACTACTAACCTCTTTATTAAAAAGAAGCCCATTTTTCAAAATAACATCATCATAAGTAATAATCTTCTCATTATTACCAAACACAATCTTATATTTACCACTATTAAGTTTCTTGATTTTTTCTATCTGCATTATATCACCAAATAAATTATACCACAAGAACTTATGTTTGTAAATTAAATTTCACTATCATTTATAATAATTAAATTTTTAGAAATTTCCTCTAAAGCCTTACCTATATTTTTTTTAGAAACATACTCACTTTCATTCATTTGATAATAATTAGTTTCTTGCATTTCCTTAGCCCTTTTAGCTACCACATTCACAAGTAAATATTTAGACCCTACTTGATTTAACAATTTGTCAATTGATGGGTATATCATACTATCTACCTCCTATTTTTATATTATATGATACTAAAAATAAAATCAAGCTATTCTTCATAACTTGACATATTTTTACATATTAACTAACTTCCTCAACCCCCAAAGTATCTCAACCATCGCCCATGTATCTTGCTTACAATACTCAAGTAACTTTTGATACTTATAGTCATACTCTAACTTATCCATCTTAGGAAAAGAAGCATAAGTAACTAAAGCCTCTACCCCATTTGAAACCTCCATTCCCTTATAAGTTAAATTACTAAATAAAGGCAAAATCTTCTTAATGGAAAAAGAACCAGACATATCCCTATGATAATAATTAAACATTCTAGCCTCATCCTTATCATAACCCAACTCTTCATAAAACTTACTATTAGTTTTAACTATATACATAAGATCAAAAATCATATCACGCATTTTATATAACTGTTTTTTATATTCAGGAAAAATATCCCCTAACTCTTTTAGGCGTGTTTTTTCAAAAGACTCATTATAAACTAATATAGTTCCCTTACTAGTATCAATATACTCACACAAAGCCTTAACTAAATCAACTCGCCAATCACTATGATCCTTAGCTAAAAACTCATAGTGATTTTTTTCTTTATCACATTCAAAAGGACTATTTTCAATATGAAGCGAAAATTGAAACACAGACTGCGTATAACACTTCTCCCCCCTATAACGAGGAAGTGGACAAGGAAACGTTTCAAAATCCAAATGATAAATAGGATAAGTAATATTTGAAATACCATCTTTAATTTTACGCAAATTAATATAAGGTTTACCACTTTTTAAAACATCATATTGAATAACATTTTTTTCACGATTTAAGTAATTTTTAGGTATATCTAACATCCCTACTATTCCATCACGAATTAAATCAAACCTATCATAATAATTACCAGATTCATCTTTAAATCCATGATGATTATCAAAATAGTTTAATATAGAATTAGTCTTAGGAATCTTATCCCAACATATAGGTATATATTTACATTTAGTTGTCCTTTTATTTTCACAAAAATCACCAATAGGAATAGGATCAATTACTAAATCATTAATATACTTTTCCACCTTTTTTTTATCAAGATCTATAATATCCATATAATCCCTAGTAATAGAAGTCATATCAAAAAAACAAACAATATCATTTCCATTACTATCTTTTTCATAAATAGGTTCACTACCAATATATTTTCCATCAAAAACATACTCATGATTTAAAACAGCCAAATAATATTTAATTTTATCTTTATTGTAATTATTTTTATTCTGTTTCAAATCATTTTCAATGATATACCTTTGAACAGCTAAATCATAAACATAATGTCCTGCTGGATCTAACCTATTAAATAACTTTTCTTTGTATTTATTGTAATCATCTATATCCATATAATCTGTTATACAATCTAAATCTTCAAGTAAATGATAAATATTATCCCTACCCTTAATAAAAATAGATGAAACCTTACCTTTTTCCCCCTTAACAGGTTTACCTATTTACAAATACTTTTTAGAAGTAGTAGCTTTAACTTCAATAATATTAAAATAATCATCCACTTGATTATAGATATCAACATAACACAAATACCTAATTCCATTAGATTTAAAATCAAAAGATTCTTGTTGTAGAGTATCACTTGAATACTTAAAACTACCTTTAAAATAAGAAGGAGCTAGTTTTCCTGCTAATAATTCAACTTTATTGTAATAAGGTAACATTACCTCTAAATGAGCATTATAAACATCAATTAAATCATTATTATCAGAATCAAACATCCCTTCTAATATTTCATTTATATATAACTGTTCTTCCTCTTTTCGATAATCCTTTAAACTAACTAAACTATCTAATTTTTCCTTTTTTAAATTATCTAACGCCACATATCTAGGACATCTTACATAGTTAATAAAATTCGTTTTAGTTACAGCCATTATCTCTAATAATATCAATAATTAATTTAGGTTTAACTAGATTATCTTCAATTTTAAAACAATCAATTACATCCTTGACATTTAAATCTTTATCGTTTATATAAATCTTTACTAATTCTTCACCCTCAAAAACAAAATCACCTATTTTTTTATTCAAAACAAAACCAACTTCATAATCAATTGAATCTTCTTTTTTATATCTACCAGCCTTAATAGATCTAGCTAGATTACCTAATTTATAAGTATCTATTTTAGTTATATAACCATCCTTATTACTTTTTAAAGAAAACATCTTACTAGCTACTTTTAACTTAGTTAAATCCCCATTTTGATAACTAATCCATTCTTCAAACTTTTGATAAGCCCTTTTACTTTCTAATATCTCATTTGCTTCTTTTAACCCTTCATCAAAAGATATATTCTTACCTAAACTAATCATCATTCCAGCTAAATTCAAACACAAATCTTTTAAATTTCCATCTTTATTATTTTTTAATATATCAATACATTCTAATACTTCCAAACTATTACCTATGTTATAACCCAAAGGTTCATCCATATTAGTTATAAAAACAACAACCTCTTTATCATAAAACTTACCTATTTTAATCATAAGGTTAGCTAAAGTTTTAGCATCCTTTTTATTTTTTATCAAAGCCCCATTACCTAACTTTAAATCAATTACTATTTTACTAGCTCCACTAGCTATTTTTTTACTCATAATACTAGAAGCAATTAAAGGAATAGACTCTACATTACCAGTTACATCTCTTAAAGCATATATTTTTTTATCAGCAATCACTAAATTTTCATTACCAGCTACAATAGCTAGACCAATATCGTTTACTTGTTTAATAAAATCATCATTACTAAGATTTACCTTAAACCCAGGAATGGACTCTAGTTTATCTATAGTTCCCCCAGTATGACCTAAACCACGACCAGACATTTTAGCTATCTTTACCCCACTACAAGCTACAATTGGTAAAACAATCAAACTTGTCTTATCACCAACTCCTCCTGTAGAATGTTTATCTACAACAATCCCATCAATACTAGATAGATCAATAACTTCACCACTATGTAACATAATATCAGTTAAATCTAAAACCTCTTTATCAGTCATCCCATTTATATTTATAGCCATAAGTAAAGAACTCATTTGATAATCCTTTATTTCATCATTCACATACCCCTTAATAACAAACTCAAGTTCTTTTTTAGTTAAAGTTTTCTTAGCTTTTTTTTTCAAAATAATATCTATTATATTCATATCTTCACCCCTTTTATTATAACATAGTTTACCTATTTTTTCATTATCTTGTTTATAGCATTTATTTTATTAGGTATATCCATGCATATTTCATAATAAAGATTAGGGTATTTTTTTAACTGTTCAATTATTTTAATATCATCATCATTTAATTTAAAATATTCTTCCTTATTTTCATTAACACTATCTACTTTTCTAACAACAGTATAATCTAAAGTTAAATCAAGACAAATAACCAATTTTTCAAAAACTTTCATCTTAGGATTAATTAACCCCTTTTCATAACGACAAATAGCTTCCTTAGTTACCCCTACTAGATTACCCAACTCAGTTTGGGTATAACCTTTTTTTAAACGAGCTTCTTTAATTTTCCTTCCTAGCATTTTCCCCCTCCTAATTGTTATCTATTTGTTAATATTATAACAAACATTTTATTTTTTGCAAAGAGAAAACGCATAAATTGAAGAATAATCAAATTTTTACTTTTAGTTTCCTAAGTTTATACCATTATTATTAAATGTTATTAACATATTAAAATAATCACAATAAATTACTTACTATTTAGTTAAAATACTCGTTTGTTTAATATTTAGCAATATGTTATAGTGCATATGAAAGGAGGAAAATTATGCTTAATCAAACAGTCATAGTAGGTAGATTAGTAAGAGATCCAGAACTTAGAGAAACTGAAAGTGGAAAAAAAGTAACCAATATTACTTTAGCTGTACCTAGAAGTTATAAAAATATGAATGGTGAATATGATACTGATTTTATCAACTGCGTTTTATGGAGTGGGGTTGCGGAAAACACAACTCAATATGTCCATAAAGGAGATTTGCTAGGAATAAAAGGCCGAGTTCAATCACGTGAAATCCAACTAGATAACGATGTTAAAAAACACTGTGTTGAATTAGTAGCTGAAAAAGTAACTTTTTTATCTAGTAAAAAGGATTAAAAAAATAAGGATTTTTAATCCTTAATTTTTAGTTTCTCATATAATTCTTCATAGAATATTTTATCTGGTTTGGTTTTAAAAATTTTAGCTATTTTAATAGCCATAATATAAGATAGGCGTCGTTTGTCGTTTTCTAATTGCCAATAATAAGTTTTACTAATATTTAAAAACTGACCCATTTCACGATAACTATAATTATTTTTAATCCTAAGGTTTTTTAATTTATCCATATATCTATCCTCCATATTCATTATACATTAACTACAGATTAACTTCAATACCTAAAGTTAATTTTTAGTTAATTTATTTATCACCATGTAAATAAAATGTAAAACTTTAAAGATACCATTATAAAAGTTAGCATATTGTCTAAATAAGTGATATAATTGTATTAACATATAGATAACGGAGGCGAAATATGATTATAGGTGAAAGAATTAAACAAGCTCGTAAAAATAAAGGTTATTCGCAAGAACAATTAGGTAAATTATTAGGAGTTTCTAAAGTTTCAATTTGTGGTTATGAAAAAGGAATGCGAACTCCAACAATGGAAACATTTATAGATTTAATCAACTATTTAGATTTAAGTCCAGATTACATTTTAGGAAGAGATATAAATGTAGTTTGTGACGATTCTACTAATTACACAAAAAAAATATCCAAAGAAGATTTAGATATTTTAAAAGAGCTTAAAAAACATCGTGAATTATACAACAAAATATGTAGTAATCCTAAAGCCTTTATTGATAAAATAAACAAACTTTATAAATCTTAAAAATAGTTTTTAAGTAAAGAATTTAACTCAACTGCATACTCCATTGGTAATTCTTCTTTAAATTTATCAATAAAACCAATAATTAAAAGTTCCTTAGCTTTTTCAAGTGAAAGACCCCTACTCATTAAGTAAAACAGTTTATCTTCACTTATCTTAGAAACAGTTGCTTCATGTTCAATCAAAGATGAATCATTACTTACAATATTTTTAGGAATAGTATCACTTTTAGATTCAGAATCAATTATAATTGTGTCACATTTAACAATGCTTTTAGAATTAATAGCATTTTTTTTAATCCATACTTTTCCCCTATATGTAGCATTACCACCATTAGAAGAAATAGATTTACTGATAATATTACTTACAGTATTAGGTGCTAAATGGATCATTTTTGCCCCAGCATCTTGAATTTGATTTTTACCAGCTACAGCAATCGAAATACACCTTCCCTTAGCTCCATCACCTTTTAAGACACAACAAGGATATTTCATATTTACTTTTGAACCAATATTACCATCGATCCATTCCATTAACCCATTTTCTAAAACAACTGCCCTTTTAGTTACTAAATTATATACGTTATTAGCCCAATTTTGAATAGTAGTATAACGACACCTAGCATTTTTCATAACATATATTTCTACTACTGCTGCATGAAGAGAATCATCGTTATAAGTAGGAGCTGTACATCCTTCCATATAATGAACCTCACTACCTTCATCAACTATAATAATAGTTCTTTCAAATTGTCCCATATTTTTACTGTTTATTCTAAAATAACTTTGTAAAGGACGATCTAACTTAGTATGAGGTGGAATATAAATAAAACTTCCTCCACTCCAAACAGCCCCATTTAAAGCTGTATACTTATTTTCATCATATTTAACTAAATTATTAAAATACTTTTTAAAAAGATCAGGATATTGTTTTAAAGCTGTATCTGTATCAGTAAAAATAACATTTTTAGAAGTAAGTTCTTTTAACATATTGTGATATATTGCTTCACTTTCAAATTGCGCTCCAACTCCCCCTAGATACTTTTTTTCAGCATCAATAAGTCCAATCTTATCAAAGGTATTATAAATATCACAAGCTACATCTTCCCAATTATCATGAACCTTATCATCTACTCGTTTATAATACGTAATACTATCAAAATCAATCTTCAATTCAGGTCCAAAATGAGGATTTTTGAGACTCACAAATTTTTCAAAACTTTTCAATCGAAACTCAAGCATCCATTCAGGTTCATTTTTAATTTTGGATATTTCTCTTATTTTATCCTCAGTCAACTTTGCCATAATATCACCTATCTATTTTATCAACACTAAACCAAGGAAGAAGTGCACATTTCTTACGATTGGGTTGTCTAGATATATCACTATATACAATAGCTTCTTTTAGTAATTCCTCATCATAAGGTTTTTCTTCTATCATATTATTAAAATTTTCATATATTTTTTTAGCTTCATCAACACTTTTTCCTTTTAAAATATCAGTCATAATTGATGCAGAACTAGTACATATAGCACATGCCTCACCATCAAATTTAACATCTTTAATAATTCCATTATCAATTTTATACATTAAATCTAATTCATCAATACAACTTTCATTGTTGATATTTATCTTTACATAATCTTTATCACTAGTTAATCCTTTATTTCGAGGATTTTGATAATGATCTAAAATAATACTTCTTTTTATATTCTCATCCATATTCCCACCTAATTAATTATAATATATATATTTAAAAAAGGCAATAAAACTAAAGTATAAATTAGTTTTAAAAGAATAAATTTAATTAGGTGATAAATTGGAATTTCAAGCAAATTTAAAATACCCTGAAATTAGGGTTGAAAGTAAAAACAAATATTATGCATATCTTTTAATGGAAGATTACGCTGGCGTATATGGGGAATTATCAGCTATTACCCAGTACGTTTATCAAGGTTTTTATAACTTTAAAAAATACCAAGAATTTTCTTCTATCATGGAAAAAATCGCAATGGTAGAAATGCATCATTTAAAACTATTAGGTGAAACCATTAACTTACTTGGAGTAAAACCTAAGTTTAAAACAAAAGATAAAGACTGTTTTAACCTATTTTGGAATAGTACTTATATTAACTATGATACTTACATGATAAAAATGTTAGAAGCTGATATATTATCAGAAGAAGAAGCCATTTTAAACTACAAATACCATATAAGTATTATTGATGATATCTACATAAAAGAACTACTAGAAAGAATCATTTTAGATGAAGAAATCCATTTAAAAATATTTAAAACACTATTAAACCAATATCTAAATACGTTTTAATCTAAGTGCATTTAAAGTAACACAAAGACTACTTAAAACCATAAATATACTAGCTAAAACAGGACTAACAACTATCCCAAAAGGTTTAAACACAACTATTAAAATCATAACTGTATTATAAAAGAAAGCCCAAAATAAATTTTGTTTTATATTTCTTATAGTTTTTTTACTAATATCAATAAGTTTTAAAATACCATTTAAATCATCATTAAGTAAAACTACATCTGCTGAATTAACAGCAATATCATTACTACCAATACTTACACCAATATCAGAAAAAGCAAGTGATGGTGTATCATTAATACCATCCCCACACATCATAACATATCGCTTACACTTTTCAATAACACTTTTCTTCTCATTTGGTAAAACATCAGCTATAACATCTTTAATCCCTATTTTTTTAGCTATTTTTAAAGCTACATCACCATTATCTCCAGTTAACATTAAAATATCAATATTTCTTTTTTTCAAACTTTTAACTACATCAATAGCTTCTTTTTTAATAACATCATTAACTCCTATTAAATATACTACCTTACCATCTAATACAACATAAAAAACACTATTATCTTTTTTTAACTTTTCATAATCATCCAAATAAGGATTATCAATCTCATATTTTTTTAAAATCTTATTATTACCTAATATTATACTATGATTACTAACTTTTCCTATAAGTCCATAACCTGATATACTTTTAAAATCCATTACTTCTAATAAAGGTAGTTTATTTAAACTCAAATAATCTTTAAAAGCCAAAGCAATAGGATGACTTACCTTACTTTCTAGACTACCTACCATTTGAAGTAACTTAGAATCAGACATCTTACTATAATTAATAACTTTAGAAATTTTTAACTTACCATAAGTTAAAGTCCCAGTTTTATCAAAAACAACAGTTTTAACCTTACTTGCGATTTCTAAAACCTCA
>CANQER010000035.1 GCA_947595415.1 uncultured Bacilli bacterium | reverse complement strand
ACTATTGATTCTAGTATTCAAAGGTTTACTGAAACAGCAGTTAAGGAAGTTGGCGATGAGTATGATCCTGAGTGGATGATGTTAACTGTAATGGATGCTAAAAATGGTGATATTTTAGGTACTAGTTCTGTGCCATCTTTTGATCCTAATATTAAAAATATTACGAATTATGAAAATCCTTTGGTTTCTTATTTGTATGAACCTGGTTCAACGATGAAGACTTTTAGTTATATGTGTGCTATGGAAAAGGGTACTTATAATGGTAAGGCTAAATACCAATCAGGGAATATAAAAATTGATAAGTATACAATCAACGATTGGAATATATATGGTTGGGGAAAGATTACTTATGATAAGGGGTTTGAGTATTCTAGTAATGTTGGGGTTGCTTATATGCTTCAAAATTTTATTAATAAAAATGACTTAAGAGAATGTTATCAAAAATATGGGTTTGGTAAAAAGACAGGTATTGAGTTATCACGTGAGTTTGCTGGAGATATTAGTTTTAACTATGAAGTTGAGGTAGCGACTGCTGGTTTTGGGCAAGGTATTACTACAACAGCTGTTGAACTTCTTCAAGCAAGTACACTTATTTCGAATAATGGTAAGATGTTAAAACCTCATATTGTTGATAAAATTATTGATAATGATGGTAATATTACTTATGAAAGTGGTAGGGATGAGTCTGAACAGTTGATAAGTATGGATACTGTTAATAAATTGAAGAATTTGATGTCTAAGGTTATTAATGGTACTGATGCTGGTACTACAGGTTCTTCTTATAAGATAAAGGGTTTTGATATGATTGGTAAAACTGGAACCTCACAGATATATAATAGTCAAACTGGTAATTATGAGGTAGGAGAAAATGCGTATATCTTTTCGTTTCTTGGAATGTATCCTAAAAATGATCCTGAGATTATTATTTATACAGCGATGAAAAAGCCAAAATGGGGGGCTGCAGCTGGGATAAAATATGCGACTAGGATGGTTGCTGAAAGTGTGGCTAAGTATCGTAATATGTTTGGAGATGCGATATATGATAGTAGTATTTTAAGGTATACCTTGCCTTCTTATACTAATAAAAGTGTTAAGAAAGTTAAAAAGTCTTTAAATTCTAAGGGAATTGTTCCTGTTATTTTAGGTGATGGAAGTAAGATTACGAGTCAATATCCTAAACAAGATACTGCTGTTTTGTCAAAGGAAAAGGTTATGTTACTTACTAATTCTAAGGATATTTATATGCCAGATATAACTGGTTGGTCTAAGAATGATGTTATTGCTTTGTGTAATCTTTTAGGTATTGATTATGAAGTAAGTGGTTATGGTTATGTAAGTGATAGTAGTATAAAAGAGGGTAGTTTGATTAAGGATAATAGTGTGTTAAAGGTAACTTTGAAAGATTTTTATAAAGAATCTAGTCAAAATAAGAGTAAAAATGAATAAATTATATAATAGATATTAAAATATAAAAACAATTTTAATATCTATTTTTAGTTTTGGATAAATTAATTTTTAAGTAGTAATAATCGTTGACTTTAGCAGTACATTGTGCTAAAATGAGAATGTAAGAAGACAATCATTGGAGGTATGTAGTCATGATTAAAGATTGTGTGTTAGCAAATAGCAAATGGGGGGGGGCATTTAGTAATTGTCTTAAATGTCTTTAAAGTAGTTGCTGCGAGTTATTTTTTTAATCGTGGCTTTTTATTGTCTTTTGGGGAGGTGATCTAGGGGAGAAATTTTCTAAGATTATGTTTTTAAAAAAAAGAAAGGAAGGAATTATATGTCAAAGACAAAAACGAGACTAATAGGTCTAGCAATTACATTTTTTGCATGTATGGGTCTAGCTGTTAGTACACCTGATGCAGCTGTTTCAACTCCAACAAAGGTTACAGCTACATCAAAAGATGCTATTTCTGTAAGCATTTCATATAAGAAGATAAGTGGGGTAACTGGTTACCAAATTTATCGTGCAACAAGTAAATCAGGAAAGTATAAATTAATTAAAACTAACAAAAGTAGTAAAACTGTAACATATACAGATACTAAATTAACAAGTGGTAAGAAATATTACTATAAAGTTAGAGCTTATAAAACAGTTAAAAAGAAAAATACTTATAGTAAATATTCATCTGTTGTAAGTGCTACTCCAATTGCTAAAACACCAAAGGTGACTGTTAGCAATGAAACTTACAATAGTTTGCGTATTTCTTATGGTAAGCAATCTAATATAAGTGGATATACTATATATCGAGCTACAAGTAAGTCAGGTAAATATACTGCAATTAAAAATACATCAAATACACAATATTCTGATGTAAAATTAACACCTGATAAAAAATATTATTATAAGGTTAGAGCTTACAGAACTGTAAGTGGTAAAAAGGTTTATGGTAAATATTCTTCTGTTGTAAGTGGTACACCTAAATTATTTACTCCAAAAGTTGTTGTTGCAGCAGGAGTTGATAGTATTACTGTAATCAATACTAAGGTTTCTCAAGCAACAGGTTATGAAATTTATCGTGCAACAAGCAAATCAGGAAAATATACTAAAGTTCATTCAGGTAATGAATTAATGTATAATGATACATCTATTACTTTAGATAAGACTTATTACTATAAAGTAAGAGCTTATGTAGAAAGCAATGGAAAGAAATATTATAGTAGTTATAGTTCTGTTCTTTCAGCAACAGTTTTCGATTTAAGTTATATTATTGACTTAAATGCAGTTATGACAGAATTTGAAGCTTTAAAGGCTGAAGATTATATTAACTATAACGATGCTAGAGAAGTATATATTCGTGAAGCAGATACTAAATCAGAAATAACTAAGAAAACTAAAGATTTAAGAGCTGCTATGGATAAGTTAATTTTAGATTTTAATGATGTAATGGCAGAACAAACTAAAACATTTAAAGAAACATACTATAATAAACAATCAAATACAACATTAAGTACAGTTGATGATGCAGTTTATTATGTAGATTTAGGTAAATATACTGGAACTACTGATAAAGAATCACTTGAATCATTAAAAGTTAATGATAATACTTATACTAAAGATGGAAAAATCAAAGTAAGTATTGGTCAAAATGCATTTATTGATGTTGCTGCATGGAAGATAAGTGATGAAGGAAATGTATTAGTTTCTTTACCTGTATTAGCACTTGATACATTACCTGGACAAAATACAACTGTAACTGTTGATAGCCAAGTAATTAAAATTCAAATATATAAAGAAAGTGTTGAAGGAAATAATCTTGAATTAACAGAAGCTAAAGAAGCTTTACCTAATGAAGAATATGCAAGTGAAGTTACTACTACAGAAGGTAATAATGTAACTTATAGATATACTCACAGAGCTACAGCTTTAGGACTTATCTTAAGTTTAAAAGATACTGCTATTCTTGACGAAAATACTTTAATCTTTGTTAGAAATAGTGATGATAATAAAATAGGAGTTACAATTCCTGAAGATGGTGTTACTGTTGGTATATATCCAGATTATGCAAATTCAAAAGTAGAAGAAAGTAAAACAACTACTAGAAGTAGTCGTATTGCAATCCCAGGTAAAGGGGTTATAGATGTTAACTTTACATTCAAAGCTGTTAATTTATTAGATAAAGTTAGTGAATTAACTGAAAAAACTAAATCATTTAAAACTACTTATTATAATCAAAAACCAAATCAAAAAGTAACAGCAGACCAATTAAATGGTGATAATAATTACTACATGGAATTAGGAGACTATAAAGGAACTGATAAAAATCAAGTAACTGAACTTACAATGAATGGTAATACTTATGGAACAGAAAATACTAGTGTAAGTATTGGTAATAATGGATTTATTGAAGCTCCAGTATGGAAAATAAGTGATCAAAATAAAGTATTAGTTGCTATTCCTTATTTAGCAAGTGATGCGTTACCTGGTCAAGAAACATATATTACTGTTGGTGGTCAAGAAATCTATGTTAAATTATATAATGATAGTGTTGAAGAAAATGTTTTAACATTAAGTGATGCAACAGCTTTAAATCCAAAAGAAGGATACAAAAGTGAAGCTAAAATAACAGGTGAAAATGAAGTTGAATTTACTTATACTCATAGAACTTCAGCTTTAGGACTTACTCTTAAATTAGGTGATGAAGTTGTTAAGGGTGATGATTTACTAATATTCAGAAAAAGTGGTAAAAACATGGGTGTAACTACTACAGAAAAAGATGTGACTTATGGAATCTATCCAGATTATGCAAATGAACCTGTAACAGAAACTAAAACAACAGATCATGTATATCGTCTTGCAATTCCTGGAAAAGGAGTTATAGAAGTAAATGTAACTTTTAATGCAGTTAAAACAGATTATATTAAAACAATAACTGATCAAACACAAACATTTAAAACAACTTACTATGATCAAAAAGAAAATCAAGTTTTAACAGCTGATGATATTGATGATAGTATATATTATGTAGACTTAGGTGAATATACTGGTAGTGAAAATCCAACAACATTAAAAATAAATGAAAATGAATATAATCAAACTAATGGTAGTATTAGTATTGGTAAACATGGATACATTGAAGCTCCAATATGGAAAATAAGTGAAGAAGGAAATGTATTAGTTGCATTACCTTGGTTAGCAAGTGATGCACTACCTGGAAATACATCTAAAGTAACTGTTGGTGGTCAAGAAATTTCATTAATTCTATATGAAAGTGATTTGACACATAATACTTTAAAAATAGACAAAGCAGCAAGTGTTTTTGATAAAGATGGTTATACAGGTACAGCTACTCATAGTAGTGATAGTAATAAAGTAACTTATACTTATACTCATAGAGCTACAGCTTTAGGAATTACTCTTAAATTAGATGAAACTGAAATAAAAGGTGAAAATTTACTAATATTTAGAAAAAGCGCACCTTATACTATGGGTGTAACTACTACAGAAGCTGAATATACATATGTTGCATTTCCAGATTATGCAAATGCAGCTGTAACAGAAGCAAAAACAAATACATATACTTCTCGTTTAGCTATTCCAGGAAAAGGTGTAATTGAAATAGAACTTGAATTTATTGCAAAAGTAAAAGACGCTGAAGCATAATAAAGAACTTGAATAAGGGAACTTAAACAAGTTCTTTTTTTTTATAAAATAATATCAAAATCTTGACGAATATATGTATGTTTTGTAAAATAATAATAGGTGAATTAAATGACAGTAGATGTTCTAGTAGAAATAAAAGCTAAAAATATAGATAAAACTTTTACCTATCATGTACCAAAACAATTGGAAACCAAAATAAAAATAGGTATTAGAGTTTTAGTTCCTTTTTCTAATCGTAAATTAGAAGGTTTTATCATGAAAATAAACAATAACCAAAAATACGATTATGAACTAAAAGACATAATCGATGTAATAGATGATAAACAAGTACTAAACGATGAACTTTTACAACTAGGTAAATATATGAGTAAAAAAACATTGTCTACCTTAATTAGTTGCTACCAAACTATGTTACCAACCGCCCTAAAAGCTAAACAAGGAAAAAAAATAAACAAAAAATATGTATCCTATTTAATTTTAAATAACGATACTATTGTTAAAGGAAAACAACTTGAAATTGTAAACCTTATAAAAAATAAAGGTAAAATATTAAAAAAAGAAGCTAATTTAATATCATCTTCTAGTACAAAAACCCTACTTGATAAACAAATCATAAAAGAAATAAAAGAAGAAGTATATAGAACTGATTATGAAGATATCAAAAAAGAAACTAATGTTGTTTTAACTAGTGATCAAAAAAAAGTAATATCTCAAATTAAACTAGATAAATACGAACCATATCTACTTCATGGAGTAACTGGTAGTGGTAAAACAGAAGTATATATAAACATAATAAAAAAAGTATTAGAACAAAAAAAAGAAGCTATAGTTTTAGTTCCAGAGATCAGTTTAACTCCCCAACTAATCGAAATATTTAAAAAAAGGTTTGGTAAAATAGTCGCTATTCTACACAGTGCTTTAAGTGATGGTGAAAAATATGATGAATGGCGAAAAATAGTAAACAAAGAAGTAGCCATTGTAATAGGAGCTAGATCTGCTATTTTCGCACCTTTTGAAAACTTAGGAGTCATTATAATCGATGAAGAACATTCAGATAACTATAAACAAGATAATAATCCTAGATATAATACCATTGATATGGCTTTATATCGAGCTAAAAAAAACAACTGTCCTTTAATTTTAGGTAGTGCTACACCATCAATTGTAAGTTATACAAGAGCTAAAAACAACATTTATAAACTACTAGAGTTAAAAAAAAGAATCAATAATAATCCTCCTTTAATAACTATTGTCGATATGCAAAAAAGTATGAAAGAAGGATCTCGTTATTTTTCTCAAATTTTAATCGATAAAATAAAAGATAGACTATTAAAACATGAACAAGTAATAATCCTTTTAAACAGAAGAGGTTATACTACTATAAGTAGTTGTTCAAATTGTGGTTATACTGATAAATGTCCAAATTGTGATATTCCTTTAGTCTATCATAAAGATACCAATAAAATGCGTTGTCATTATTGTGGGTATACTAAAAATAAATTAACTAATTGTCCTAAATGTAGGGAAAAAATAAATGATTTTGGATATGGAACTCAACGTTTAGAAGAAGAGTTATATAATATTACTAAAGCTAGAATTGTTAGAATGGATGTAGATTCAACTTCTAAAAAAGGAGCTCATGCGAAAATCATTAAAGATTTTGAAAATGGAAATTATGATATTTTACTTGGAACACAAATTGTTAGTAAAGGATTAGATTTTCCTAAGGTAACTTTAGTTGGTGTTATAAATGGGGATGCTAGTTTAAATAGTCCTGATTACAGAAGTGCAGAACATACTTTTGAACTTTTAAATCAAGTGTCTGGTAGATCTGGTAGATCTAATTTATTAGGTGAAGTTATTATTCAAACCTTTAATCCTAATCATTATAGTATTGTTTGTGCTAGTAATAATGACTATGAAAGTTTTTATAAAGAAGAGTTAAAAATTAGAAAACTTTTAAAATATCCTCCTTATTATAACCTTTTAACTTTAAGGATTAGTGGTAAAGATAGTGATCTAATTGATAAAGAAGGTAAAAAAATAGTAAGTTATTTAAATACTAAATTAAAATCTAAGGCTATCATTTTAGGACCTAGTATGGAAAGTTTACCTAAACTTAATAATGTTTATCGTATGCAGATTATTTTAAAATATAAAAAGACTAATGATATTATTGAAGATGTTAGTTTTATAGTTTATAAGTATCGTAGTAATCGTAATGTAAATGTAGAAATCTGTTTTCATTAAGTTTTAAATTATTATGTAATTTTTCTTTTAAATATGGTAAAATAAAAGTAGGTGATAATATGAATTTGGATGATATTAATGTTACAAGGGATGTTAAGATTGTTTTTATGGGAACACCTATGTTTGCTGTTCCTGTATTAGAAGGGTTAATTGAAAAATATAAAGTACGTGCTGTTGTAACACAACCAGATAGACCTGTTGGAAGAACTCAAGAAAAAAGGCCATCTCCTGTTAAACAAGTGGCTTTAAAAAATACGATTTTAGTTTTGCAACCAGAAAGTTTAAAGGAACAATTTCAAGAGGTACTTGATTTGGAACCTGATTTAATTATAACTTGTGCTTATGGGCAAATTTTACCAAAAGAGATTATTAAGTATCCTCGTTTGGGTTGTATTAATGTTCATGCTTCTTTACTTCCAAGGTTAAGAGGAGCTGCTCCAATTCATAAAGCGATTATTGATGGTTTTTCTAAAACTGGGGTTACTTTAATGTATATGAGTATGGGATTAGATGAAGGAGATATTATAACTAGTAGGGAAGTTGAAATTAAGGAAGATGATACTGCTAGTAGTTTACATGATAAACTTAGTATTGTAGGAAGAGATTTACTTTTAGATACTTTACCTAGTATTATTGATAAAACTTGTCCTAGAGTTAAACAAGATCATTCTATAGCTACCTATGCTTTATCTATTAAAAGGGAAGATGAACACATTGATTTTGAGAAGAGTAAAAGACAAGTTTATAATTTAGTAAGGGGATTAAATTCTTGGCCTGGGGCTTATTGTATGTTTGAAGGAAAGATTTTAAAGGTTTGGGAATGTTATCCTACTGATGAGGTTTATTCTGAGGCATTTAATGGTCAAATTACTAAAATATATAAGGATGGTTTTGGAGTTAAGGTAGCTAATGGTGAGGTTGTTTTAACTAAGGTTCAACCTGAAGGTAAGAATAAAATGTCTGCGATTGATTTTATAAATGGGGTAGGAAAAGAAAAAATTATTGGTAAAGTGTTGGATTAGTTATGGATAGAGTTTCGTTTAAGGATATATGGTCAAATAAAAGATATCGTTCGCTTATTATATTAGGTATTTATTTTGTATTTTTTGTCTTTGTGTTTATTTATATTAATATTCAAAATGCTCCTAAACCTGTTAAGGTTATTGATGCGATGAGTTATTATGAGTCAATGGATAATTATAATTTTGCGATTGATTTAGTTGATAAGAGTGATGATAGTAATATTAATATTGTAGGTAAGTGTTATGATGGTAAAGAGTTTTTTGATATAGATGGTAGTTCTTATTATGTTGTTTCAGATAAGGTTTATGATAGTAATTATGATGTTAGTGATGTTAAACTTAATTATTTAAATCCTAGTTATATATTAGGGATTATTGATATTTCTACTAAGGTTAGTGAAACTGATAATATGGTTGATAATTATAAAGAAACTACTTATAGTGTTAAAAAGGATGATTATGTTAAGTTTTATGATTTAGATTATTTTAATGATCAAGATGAGGTTATTTTATCTATTAGGAAAAAGGATAATAAGGTAATAGGTGTTAGTATAGATGGTCTATTTTATAAGGTTGATATTAATTATAGTGGTTTTGGGACTGTTAGTGATTTTGTTTTACCAAGTAGGGAGTGAGATTTATGGATGTTGTTATTTTAGTTGTTTTGGTTGGAATAGTTATATTTGTGTTTAAGAGTTTTAAGGGTTTTGTTTATTTTATGGCTTTGTTTGATATGTTACTTAGAATAATAGCGCTTATTAAAGTTAGAATTGGAATACCTGAACTTAAGAGTTTTTTCGATGCTTATTTTCCAAGTTCAATTTTAAGTATTATTGATAAGTATTCGATTGGTATATTTAATACTGTGTTAGTATGGTTATATATTGCTTTGTTTATAGTGTTTGAATATTATGTAATTAGGGCATTTTTTAAGATGAAGTAGATACTTGATTAAATGGTTATTTAATGGTATATTAGTAATGTAACAAATAGTAGATAAAGGAAGAGTGAAATATGTTAGCAAATAGCAAATGGGGGGGGG
>CANQER010000034.1 GCA_947595415.1 uncultured Bacilli bacterium | reverse complement strand
TACCAATAGTAATAAACGTAATAGAAAAAGCAAGACAAGAAAGTTATAAAAGAAGTGTAGAATTTGCGATAGATGCAGCAGAGTTATATTTAGTAGAAAATGGGTTATCAGAAATACCAAGTGATGGTATAGATGTAAGTGATTTGAAATTAAAGAATAATAATTTTACAAGTGGAAAGATAATAAATAACAATGGAAAAATAGAAGCACAAAATTTAAGTAATGGGGAATATTGTGCAAGTGGCGAAAAAGGAAGTATAGAAGTAAATAAAGGAAGTTGTGATGGAACAGTAGTAGAAGAAGATCCTAAACCAGCAGAACCAGTAATAACAAATGGATTAGTACCAGTAAAAATAGCAGACGATGGAACTGTAACCAAAGCAGATACAAGTAAAGAATGGTATAACTATAGTAAACAAGAATGGGCAAATGCAGTGTTACTAACTGATGATACAATATATAATAATGGCGATACAATAGATGAAAGTAAAATAAAAGCTTATTTTGTCTGGATCCCAAGGTATAAATATAAATTATTTAATGTTAGTACAAATTCTGAAAATAAAATAAGTCCAAAGGAAATAGAAATCGAATTTCAAAGTATGAAAAACTCAGAAGAACAAGGAACAGAAAATGAACAATGGTTAACTCATCCAGCGTTTACAACATTAGATGTAAGTGGAATCTGGGTAGGCAAATTTGAAGTAGGATATAATCAAGGTAGCAATACAGATGGTGAAATAAAGTTAGATACTACATGGACAAAAGATAAAGCCCAAGTTACAGAAGATTATAGTGAAGAATTAGTAAAAAAAATAATAGTAAAACCAAATGTATATTCATGGAGACAACAAAAAGTACATACATTTTTCAAAACTTTATATAATTTTGATACAAGTTTAAACAGTCATATGATGAAAAATACAGAATGGGGAGCAGTAGCTTATCTATCCCATTCAAAATATGGTAAATTAGGAAATAATAAATATACAGGAGAAGAAGGCTTAGAAAAAGAAATATATATAAATAATTGTATTAATTATAAAACAGGAATAGCAGGAGAAACTGTGTCAGCATCACAGGCAACTGATATTTGTGAGACAAATACATATGATACTAAACAGGGTCAAAAAGCAAGTACAACAGGAAATATAACAGGAATATATGATATGTCAGGTGGATCAGGTGAATTTGTAGCAGGATATAGCATAAAACAAGATGCATACAGATTAGAATATAGTGGGTTTGACAAAGATCCAATAGAACAATATCCAGATTTATCAAAATACTTTGATGTTTATGATGAAAATAGTAGTTGGACTAATTTATCAAAAAGAAAATTAGGAGATGCCACAGCTGAAACAAGTGGATGGTATGATGATTATACTAATTTTGTTATAACTGGATATCATTGGTTTTTACGTGGTGGTGCAGTAGCTAATGGTGAATCTAGTGTTGGTATTTTCTATTCTAATGGGTACGAAGGAAATTATGGTAATTGGATATCCACTCGCCTAGTCCTTGCTCCTTAATTAAAACAAAAAAGTGATCTAGTCATCACTTTTTATATTGGAATATCAATCCCATACTTCTCACTTTCAGTATCTAAAAATATATTTTGTCTAAGAGGATTAAAAGTAAGATATGCAAATACTCCATAACATATAACTATAAGTATTACACTTATAACATTTAAAAACCTAACATTTTTAAGCCTTAACACATAATAACTAAGAACCTCCATCAAAATAATAACCAAAATCTCCAAAGAAATACTCACAAACATATTCTCCCCAATTCGATAATAAATAGGAAGAAAAATAATCAAATATAAAGGAATAGCTAAAAAAGCCATACTAAATAAAGATAATAAATAATTATTAGTCTTAATTTTAAACCTTTTAAGCAACAAATACTCAATTACTCCATAAATTATAAAACTAGAAAAAAGCATCTTCATATGTTCCCAAATACTTTCATTCACAGGAACAAAAATCGCCACTATATTATTAGGTATAAACTGATATGTAAAGTGACATATAATTGACACAACAAACACCCCAATAACACCCAACATTTTAATTTTTTTTAAATTCATAAAATTTTCCTTTCTAACCATAATAATAATGGTGATAATATGATTGTAAGATTAGGTTATGTCGCACTAAGTAAAACAATAAACAGTAGTTTTAAAACCCTAAGTTATACAAACTTTCAAAAGTTAAAAAACCAAAAAATCGAAAAATTAGAAAACATAATTGATCAAAATTTCAAAATTTTAGAAGAAATACTAAATTATAACATAAAAAATGATATAACTTTTTATAGAATGACCTCTAATTTATTCCCACTTGCTACTCATCCTAATGTTAAATATAAATTTATCTCTAATTACCATCAAAAACTAGAACACATAGGTAAAATAATAAACCAAAATAAAATGCGAGTTGGTCTTCATATAATGCCATGTTGTATTTTAAACAGCTTAAATGAAGAGGTTATAACTACCAGTATTAATATACTCAATTTTTATCAAAATATGTTAGATGCTATGAAAATAGATAGTTATATCATTATGCATATAGGAAGTAAAACACTAGGCAAAAAAGAAAGTATAAGTAGATTTAAAACTAATTTTAATAAACTAAATAACAAAGTAAAACAAAAAATAGTAATCGAAAACGATGACGTTAGTTTTGATATAATAGATACCCTACAACTAGCTAAAGACTTAAAAATTCCTATGGTTTTAGATTATCATCACTACATATGTAATCATCAAGATGAACAGTTAAAAGATTATATTGACGAAATCTTTAAAACATGGGATAATACTCTATATTTTCCTAAAATTCATTTTTCTTCACCCAAAAATAAAAAAGAAAAAAAAGCTCATCATGAAGATATCGATGTTGATACTTTTATCGAATTTATAGAAAGTATCAAAGGTAAAATTCCTAATTTAGATGTCATGATTGAAGCTAAAGGAAAAGATGAAGCCTTATTCAAATTAGTAAGAAAATTAAAATACAAAACGAACTATAAATTTATAAATCAAACAACTTTTATTGTTTAAAAAAAGGATTTTTAAAAGTTTTGTCGTATATTATATTAGGAGAGTGTATTATGGCTATGTTAGGTGAACAAGATATAAAAGATATAAGAAATAGTGTAAATATTGTTGATGTAATATCTAGCTATTTACCTCTTACAAGAAAAGGTAAAAATTTTTTTGGAATCTGTCCTTTTCATAATGACAATAATCCTAGTATGAGTGTATCAGAAGAAAAACAAATATTTACTTGTTTTAGTTGTGGTAAAACAGGTAATGTATTTACTTTTTTAATGGATTATGAACATATTTCTTTTATGGAAAGTGTAAAAAAAATAGCTTCAATAGCTGGGATAGCAGTTGATATAAAGACAAGTAAAAAAAAGAATAGTAATAATTTATATGAAATATATGATCTATCAAATAAGTTTTATCAAAACAACCTTTTTACTAAAAAAGGAGTTGAAGCTATTAACTATTTAAATCAAAGAGGAATAACTGAAGATATTATAAAAGAGTTTCAAATAGGACTAGCTTTAAAAGATAGAGATGTTTTAACTAATTTGTTAGTAAAAAAAGAATACAGTTATAATGATATGGTTAAAAGTGGCCTTATAAGTAAAACTAATGATGGTTATAAAGATATGTATTACAATAGGATCATGTTTCCTCTTTGGAATTTAGATGGACAAGTTGTAGGGTATAGTGGAAGAATTTATCATAATGAGGATAGTTCTAAATATATAAATACAAAAGAAACTGAAATATTTAAAAAAGGTGAAATTTTATATAACTTTCATAGAGCTAAAGATATAGCTAGAAATTTAGATCAGATTATTATAATGGAAGGGTTTATGGATGTTATTAGAGCTTATAGTGTAGGGATAAAAAACGTAGTCGCTACAATGGGGACAGCTGTTACGTCTAATCAAGTAAATATTTTAAAAAAAATGGCTCATAATATTATTATTTGTTTTGATGGTGATGAAGCTGGATTAAAAGCTAGTATATCCCTTACTAATGATTTAGTAAAACTTGGAATAAATCCCAAAATTGTAAGGTTAAAAGATGATTTAGATCCAGATGAATACATTAAAAAGTATGGTAAGGATAGTTTTATTGATAATATAAACAATCCTTTAAATGTAATGGATTTTAAAATGGCTGTTTTAAAACGTAATAAAGATTTAACTTCTACTTTAGATATTTCTAAATATACAGAAGATATGTTAAAAGAAATTTCTTTAATAAAAGATGATATTTTAAAAGAAGTTACTTTAAATAAGTTAAGTGAAGAAACTAAACTAGATATCAACTTTTTAAGAAAAAAACTACCTTTAAAAGAAAAAAAAGTAGTTGTTAAAAAAAGTAGTGTTAAATTAGATAAGTATGAAAAAGCTAGTATGTATTTAATCTATTATATGTTAGATAATAAAGAAATCGTAAATATATACAAAAATAAAGGGGTATCTATTAGTAACAGTGAGTTTTCCTCTTTAGCTTTAGCTATTTTATCTTATTACAATAAATATAAAGATATCACTCTAGCAGATTTTATATCAAACAATTCTAATAATCCTAAGATGCTTGATTTGATAAGTAAAGTAGTTAATTTAGATTTAGATAAAAATTACGATATTAAAGATATTGAAGATTATATCAAAGTTATAAATGAGTATAATGTAAAGTGTGAAATTAAACGACTTATGATGATTCAAAAGGAAACAACTGATCGAAAGGAAAAGTTAAAAATAGCAGAAACAATTAGAAATTTAAGAATGGAAGGTAATAAAGATGATTGATGAAATTAAAACATTTGAACAAAGAAAAGAAGAATTAGTAAAGTTAGGAAAGGAAAAAGGGTATATTACTTATGAACAATTAGCCAATTCTTTAAAAGGTTTAGAGCTTGATGCTGATAGTTTAGATGATCTATATAATACGTTTAATGAAAATGGGATAGCTGTTGTATCTGAAGATGAATCAGAAGGAGGAAGTGAAAAAATCTTATTAGATGATAACACTTTAACTAAAGATTTAACTATCAACGATCCTGTTAGAATGTATTTAAAAGAAATAGGACAAATTAAACTTTTAACTATGGAAGAAGAACTTTTATTAGCAGATCGTATTAAAGAAAACGATGAAGAAGCTAAAAATACTTTAGCTGAAGCTAATTTAAGGTTAGTTGTAAGTATTGCTAAAAGATATGTAGGAAGAGGAATGTTGTTTCTTGATCTAATTCAAGAGGGAAACATTGGACTTATGAAAGCAGTAGATAAGTTTGATGTAAGTAAAGGTTATAAGTTTTCAACTTATGCAACTTGGTGGATTAGACAAGCTATTACAAGAGCGATTGCTGATCAAGCAAGAACTATTAGGGTTCCTGTTCATATGGTTGAAACGATCAATAAATTAGCTCGTGTTCAAAGACAACTTACTTTGGAACTAAATCGTGAACCTAGTGAAGAAGAACTAGCTAATAAAATGAATACATCAGTTGAAAAGATAAGAGAAATTTATAAAATAAGTCAAGATCCTGTTAGTTTAGAAACCCCAATAGGGGAAGAAGATGATTCTCATTTAGGTGATTTTGTACCTGATGAACGTAATATGAGTCCTGAAGATTACGCAACTAACGAAATGTTAAAAGATGAAATATCAGAAGTTTTACTTACTTTAACTGAACGTGAAGAAAAAGTAATTAGATTGCGTTTTGGACTAGAAGATGGTAAAGCAAGAACCTTAGAAGAAGTAGGGCAAATGTTTGGAGTAACTCGTGAACGTATAAGACAAATTGAAGCTAAAGCCCTTCGTAAATTAAGACATCCATCACGTTCTCGTAAGCTAAAGGATTATTTAGGAAATTAATGTTATCAAAACGTCTTAAAACGATAAGTGACATGATTGATACTAATAGTGTTATTGATGTTGGCTGTGATCATGCTTTACTTGACATTTACTTAACTAAATATAGAAATATTAAATGTTTAGCTATTGATTGTAATGAAAATGTTATAAAAAAAACATTAGATAATGTTTCTGGTTTAGATATTGAGGTTAGCTTAAATGATGGATTAGAAAATATTCTAGTTAAAGAAAACCAAACTGTTGTAATTGCGGGAATGGGTAGTAAGAGTATTATTGATATCGTAAAGGATAAAAAAATATCTAATTTAATTGTTCAAAGTAACAATAAATTAGATTTTTTAAGAAAAAAAATAACTAAAATGGGTTATTTTATAAGTGATGAGAAAATAGTTTATGAAAAAAACAAGTTTTATGTTGTAATTAAGTTTAAAAATGGTCATAAAAAATATAGTTTTTATGATTATTTATTAGGACCTATTATTTTAAGTAATAAGGTAGAAAATAAAAAAGAATATTTTACATATTTAACTAATAAATATGAAAATATTTATCAAAGTTATCCTAAAAAATATATTTTTAAACGTATAAGATTAAAAATGATTTTACGTAAATTAAGCAAAGAATGTAGGTCCATTATCTGAAATAGAAGCTATTTCTTCTGTTGAAGTACTAGAAGTAGTAGAAGTATTAGAAGTATTTGGAGTATCAACTTTTTTAAATTCGTTCATTACTTTAAACATTGTTTTAGCATTTTTAACCATAGGAGTTACTTGTTTTACCACTGGTATAGCTTGATTTACAACCCCTAAAGCTCTTTGAGCATTACCAAGGATAGTAGAAAAACTTATGTTTCTTCCACCAAACAAACGACTTAAAAGACCTAATCTAGGAGCAGGGTTTACCATATAAGGGTAAAAGTAAGGATAATAATTCATAAAAATACTCCTTTCAAAAATATTATATGAAAAAAACTAAAAAATGTTTTCACATTTTAAAAATTATGATATAATGATTTAAGATAGAAGAGTAAAAAGGATGGAAGGTGTTTTTGCATATGAATAAACATTTGATATTATTACCATGTATTTTTGTTTATAAAATTGTTTATTTTATCCTAAAAATACCAGTAACAGTTGTAAAATATGTTTCTTTAGGAACCTTTTTTACACTTTATAACCTATTAGGAATTGTTGTGGATGTTTTATTTATAACTTTCCATTATGCATTTAATGGTGTTATTATTCTATCTTATTTTGTTTATAAACTGATTAAAAATGTATTAAAATATCCTTTAATGGGAATTTTGTTTGTTTGTCTACTTTTAAGTAGAATGCTAAAATATGCAGTTAAAGGAATAACTGTACCTTTTGTGTTTATTTTAATGGGTTTAAATAAGATCAATAATAAGATTAAAGTATATAATGAAAAACAACAAAAACGTAAAGAAGAACGTATTTTAAAACAAAAAATGGAAACTAAAAAACGTCTTGAAGCTAAACAACAACGTATTGAAAAAGATAAAAAACGTAAAGAAGAATTAAAATTACAAAAAGAACAAAGACGTAAAAATGAAGAAGCTTTTGTTAATGAAAATGTAAAAATAGAAAAGAAAACTTTAAAAGATTATATCAACTTAGGATTTAAAAAGATTGGTGAAATGCCATCTAATTTGGTTAAATTCTTTAAAAGCAAATGGGAAAATTCAACTTTTGTTAAAAATAGACGTAATAAACTAGATATTCAAAGACAAGCTTTACTTATTAGTTTTGAAGGTGAAGATGCTGAAAAAAGTAGTCAAAAACTTACTTACGAATATGTAGCTAAAAATACAAATGGTAAAGTAGTAAAAGGGCACTTTGCTGCTTATTCAAAGGTTGAAGTTCACTCATTTTTACTTAGTGAAGGTTATGAAGTATATAGTATTAAAACTAATAAGTGGATTCAATTTGCTTATGGGGGAAGTGAAACTAATACTAGAACTAAGATAAAAACAAAGGATTTAATATTTTTCTTAACCCAACTTTCAACATATATTAAATCAGGAATTCCTCTAGTTGAAGCACTAAGAATATTATCACGTCAATATAAGAAAAAATCTTATCAAAGAATATTTAGAGAGCTTATTTACGATTTAACTATGGGTGATAACTTTAGTGATGCTTTAACTAAAAGAGGGGAAGCTTTTCCAAGGTTACTTATCAACATGGTTAAGACTTCTGAACTTACAGGAGAGTTACCTGAAGCATTAGACGATATGGCTGATTACTATACACAAGCTGATAAAACAAAACGTCAAATGATTACAGCCATGATGTATCCAACAATTGTCTTTGTAATTTCAATCGCAGTTATAACATTTATCATGATGTTTGTTGTTCCAAAATTCGTTGAAATTTATGCAGATATGGATGCAGATCAAATTCCTGGTATTACAATCTTTGTTATTTCTGTTAGTGAATTCTTAGAAAAATACATAATTTGGGTATTTGTAGCTTTAATTGTTCTTATCCTTATTTACTCTTATCTATATAAGAAAGTTAAAGTCTTTAAAACAGTTATGCAATGGATAGCTATGCATTTACCTGGATTTGGAAACGTTATTATTTATAACGAAGTAACAATGTTTACTAAAACATTTGCATCTTTATTAAAACACAACGTATTTATAACAGAAAGTATGGAAATTTTAAATAAAATAACTAACAATGAAATATATAAAATGCTTATTTTGGATACTATTACCAATTTAGCACGTGGTGATAAAATATCACTAGCATTCCAAAATCATTGGGCATTTCCAATACCTGCATATGAAATGTTAGTTACAGGTGAAAAAACTGGCCAACTACCTGAAATGATGGGTAAAGTAGCAGATTATTACCAAGGTCTACACGAACAAGCAGTAGCTAGAATTAAAACCTTAATTGAACCAGTTTTGATTGTCTTTTTAACAGTTATGGTTGGTATAATCGTATTAGCAGTTGTACTTCCAATGCTTAGTATGTATCAAACAGTTCAAATGCAATAGGGGAGGTACAATTATGACATTATATTATAGTATAGTATTCTTTATATTTGGTATTACTTTAGGTTCTTTTTACAATGTAGTAGGATATAGATTACCTAAGGAAGAATCCTTAGTCTATCCTTCATCACATTGTACAAAGTGTGGTCACAAATTGACCCCCCTAGAATTAATACCAGTTTTTTCTTTTCTTTTTCTTCGAGGTAAGTGTCATAATTGTGGTGATAAGATATCATGGTTTTATCCTATTTTTGAATTTATAACAGGAGTTTTATTTGTTTTAGCTTATCTTTCCTTTGGTTTTAGTTATAAATTAGTTATTGCTTTAATATTTATATCAATGTTAGTAATTATTGTAGTAAGTGACTATCACTATATGATAATACCAGATGAAGTATTAATTGTAGCTTTAATCTTAATTGGTATAACTACCTTTATAGGTGGAGGGATTAAATTATTAGGTAGTTGTTTATTAAATGGAATTATTTCTTTTGGAATAATGTATTTAATAAAATTACTTGGTGATTTTATCTTTAAAAAAGAATCAATGGGTGGTGGCGATATAAAGCTTATGTTTGTGATTGGGTTTGTCTTAAACTACAAACTAGCTATTGTATCAATATTTCTAGGTTCTATAATAGGTCTTCCTATATCTTTAATAACTTACCATAAAAACAAAGAAAACATTATTCCTTTTGGTCCTTATTTAAGTTTAGGAGCTGTTATAATATTACTTTCTAAGATAGATTTTAATTTTATTACTAATTTATTTAGATAGACGCTAAAGCGTCTCAGACTGTTGACAAAAGAAATTTTGCTAATAGTCTTTTTATTTTTTAAAAAATGTATTATAATGTAGTTGTAAGGT
>CANQER010000033.1 GCA_947595415.1 uncultured Bacilli bacterium | reverse complement strand
ACAAATGAATATTATATTAATAATGAAAAATGTCGATTGAAAGATTTAACCAACCTATTATTAGATATTGGACTTGCCAAAGAAAGTTTTAATATTATATCTCAAGGTAAAGTAGAAGAAATAATAAGTAATAAACCTAGTGAAAGAAGGGTTATCTTTGAAGAAGCAGCTGGGGTTTTAAAGTATCGTAAAAGAAAAGAAGATGCTCTTCATAAGTTGGATAAAACTCATGTTAATATGCAAAGGGTATCAGATATAATAGGGGAGTTAGAAAATCAAATTGAACCTTTGAAACAGCAAGCTTTAAAAGCTAGTATTTATAATGAAACTAAACAAAAATTAGAAGAAATTGAGGTTTCTTTGATTGCTGGTACAATTACTGATCTAAATCATACTTATAAAGAAAACAAACAAAAAATAAAAGATTTAAATGAAGAAGTAATAAGTTATACAACTAATAATTTAAAAAGTGAAGCTAAAATAGAAGAATATCGTTTGAAGTTAACTAAAGTAAATGAAAGTATTAATAAAACGCAAAATGAACTTTTGGAATTAACTAGTAAAAATGAAAAAATAAATAGTCAAAAAAATATCCTTTTAGAAAGAAAAAAATATGATTTTAAGGATAGTAAAGTTCATGATAATTTGATTAGTTTAAAAGAAGATAAATTAAATTTAGAAAAACAAATAAATTTACTTGATAAAGATATTCAAACTCTAAATGAAGAGTTAAATAGTGTTAATAATAGTTTAAGTAATTCTAATCAAGATATTGATAAAATAAAACAAAATAAACAACTATTAGAAACTAATCTAACTAAGTTACTTAGAAAACAAACTAGTTTAAATAGTATGATCGATAATCTTCAAGTTAGTATTGATAATAATTCTTTGTTATCACAATCTGTAAAAAAAGTATTAAACAATCCCAAACTTCAAGGGATTAAAAATGTTATTGGTAATGTAATTGAAGTAGAAGAAAAATATGCTACTGCGATAAGTACATCTTTAGGTTATGCTTCAAACTATATAATAACTGATGATGAAAAGTCTGCTAAAGAAGCGATCAACTACTTAAAAGAAAACAATTATGGAAGGGCTACTTTTTTTCCTCTTAATGTGATAAAACCTAAAAATATTGATATTAATATTGATAGGTCTTTATATATTGATGTAGCTAGTAATCTTATCAAATACGATAAAATATATGACAATGTTATTAAAAATCAACTTGGTAATGTCCTTGTTACTAATGACATTGATGAAGCTATTGTTCTAAGTAAAAAAATAGCTAATCGTTATAAAATAGTAACTTTAAGTGGTGATTTAATTCATGTTTCAGGATCACTTACTGGAGGAAGTAAGGTTAAAACTAAAAACATTATAAATGAAAAATATGAATTAGAACACCTTTTAAAAGAACTAGATAGTGTAGTTAAAAGTATCAAAGAATTAGAAAATAAAATCAATGAAATTGATGAAGAGTTATTTAAAAGTGAACAAAAAGTATTTGAAATTAATAAAAAACAAATAAATATTAAAGAAAATATAAATACTAAATTGGAAACTAAAGATTTAAAAACAGAACAATTGGATAAAATAAATAGTGAACTATCTGGTATGAATAATTTACTTGAAAATACTATTGATAAAGAAGAAGAAAAACTTTTAAATGAGTACTATAAAACTTTAGAAGATAAAGATAAAACTTTAAAAGAACTTAATAAACTTAGAAATGAACAATCAACAATTAGTGAAAATATTACAGATTTAGAATATATTTTAAAAAAAGATACTAGTTTATTAAACAGTAAAAATAATGAACTAAAGAATTTAGAAATTCAAGTAAATCGTATGGATGTTAAGTTAGATAACCTTTTAAATACTTTGAGTGAAAACTATAATATGACATATGAAAAAGCTATTAGTTTGTATAAGTTAGATATGCCTATTAAAGAAGCTAGTAGTGAAGTAAATCGTTTGAAAAAAACTCTAAAAGATCTTGGAATTGTCAATATTGGAGCTAAAGAAGAATATGAAAGAATAAAAACACGTTATGATTTTTTAACTAATCAAAGACAAGATTTGATTAAAGCAGAAGATATGTTACTTGAAATAATTAATCAAATGGATGAGATAATGAAAAAAGAATTTAGTAAAACTTTTGAAGTTATAAAAGAAAATTTTAAAGATACTTTTAAAGAGCTATTTAAAGGTGGTTTTGCTTCTTTGAAGTTAACAGAACCTGATAATTTACTTGAAACTGGAATAGAAATTATAGCTTCTCCACCTGGTAAAAAATTAAGTAGTATATCACTTTTATCTGGGGGTGAGAAAACCTTAACAGCTATTAGTTTACTATTTGCGATTTTAAAATCTAAAAATGTTGCTTTTTGTATTTTAGATGAAGTAGAAGCTGCATTAGATGAAGTAAATGTTGATAGTTTTGGTAAGTACTTAAAAAAATTAGATGATAAAACTCAATTTATAATCATAACTCATAAAAAGAAAACCATGGAATATGTTAATGTTTTATATGGTATTACTATGCAAGAATCTGGAGTTAGTAAATTGGTAAGTGTAAAATTAGAAGATATAAGAAGGTGAAAATATGATTTTAATAGTTATAGTTATTGTACTTGTTTTAATAATTGTTTTGTATAACCATTTAGTAGCAATGAAGATAAGATGTGATAATGCTTATTCACAAATTGATAATCAGTTAAAACGAAGAGCTGATTTAATACCTAATTTGGTAAACGTTACTAAGGGATATGCGAAATATGAAAGTGAAGTTTTAATGCAAGTAGTAGAAAAAAGAAATGTTTTTAACAATATTGAACAAATTGCTAAAAACTCTAAAGAAATTAGTGATAAACTTTTAAATCTTCTTGCTATATCTGAATCATATCCTGATTTAAAAGCTAATCAAGTATTTCTTAATCTTCAAGTTGAACTAACTGGGACTGAAGATAAAATTGCTTATGCTAGACAATTTTATAACGATTCTGTTCAAAAATACAATACAAGTATTATGAAATTTCCAAACAATATTTTAGCTAAAATATTAAAATATCAAGAAAAACCATACTTTCAAGTTAGTGAAGAAGATAAAAAGGAAGTAGAGGTTAAATTATGATTTTAAGAGATGTTAGAAAAAATAAAGTTAAAACATTTTTTATCGTATCCCTTTTCTTTTTAATTGTAACTTTATTTATCTATTTTATTTCATTTTGGTTATTTGAAAGTACTTTTATTGCTTTAGTAGTAGCTCTTACATTTTCAATTATAACTTCGTTTGCGTCTTACTATAACTCTGATAAAATGATACTTAGTTTAAATAAAGCAAGACCTGCTACAAGAGATGAGTTTTTACAATTAAATGTTATTTTAGAAGGACTTTGTATAGCAGCTAATCTACCTGTTCCTAAACTTTATGTTATTGAGGATACTGCTTTAAATGCCTTTGCGACAGGGAGAAATCCTAAAAATTCTGTTATTTGTATTACTACTGGTTTATTAAGTAAACTAGATAAATATGAATTAGAAGGGGTATTAGCTCATGAGCTTGCCCATATCAAAAACTACGATATTTTACTTTCAACTGTTGTGGTGGTGATGGTAGGATTTGTAGTAATGCTATCAGATATGTTTTCACGAATGATGATTTATGGTGATAATGATGACGATAATAAAGGTAATGCTATTGTTATGATAATTGGTTTAGTATTTATTATTTTAGCTCCTATATTTGCTAATTTAATACGTCTTTTATTATCTCGTAATCGTGAGTATTTAGCTGATGCTAAAGCTATTGAGTTTACACGTAATAAAGATGGACTTATAAGTGCTCTTCAAAAGTTAATGGATGATAAAGAAGTATTAGAAGCTGCTAATAAGTCATGTGCATCACTATATATCGTTGAACCTGACTGTAAAAAAAGAGCTCACGATTCTATTTGGAGTACGCATCCTAATACTTTAAATAGAATTGAAAGGTTACGTAATATAAGTTGAATATTTAAAAATAATATATTATAATATAGATGAGGAAAATAATATGGAAGACAATTTAAAAATACCTAATCATGTAGGAATTATTTTAGATGGTAATGGTAGATGGGCAAAACAAAGAAATTTACCACGAAGTAAAGGACATTATTATGGATTTAAAAACCTTGAAAAAATAAGTAAGTATATTTTTGATAGGGGAGTAAATGTTTTAAGTGTATTTGCTTTTTCAACAGAAAACTTTAAAAGAAGTAAAGAAGAAGTAGACTATTTAATGTCTTTGTTTGCTAAAGGTTTTAAAACTTTTAACCAAAAATATAAAGATAAAATTAAAATCGTTTTTTCAGGAAGAAGAGATTTACTACCAACTGATGTTTTAAAAAGTATGGATGAAGTAAGTAAAAATTGTAAACAAGATAGTGATAAGATAATTAACATTTGTATTAATTATGGAGGACATAGTGAAATAATCGATGCAGTAAAAAAAATTAATATTGATGTTTTAAATAATAAGTTAAATTTAGATGATTTAGATGAAGAAGTATTTAATCACTATTTATATAATGATTTACCACCTATTGATTTAATGATTAGAACAAGTGGTGAGGTAAGGATTAGTAATTTTATGTTATGGCAATTATCTTATGCTGAGTTATACTTTCCTAAGGTTCATTTTCCTGATTTTGATGAAAGAGAATTTGATAAAGCAATTATCGAATATAATAAGCGAGATCGTAGATTTGGAGGAATTAATTATGGCGATAAGAACAGTTAGTGCAATTGTTATGTTAGCAATATTAATACCAATATTAATTATAGGTAAAACTGCTTTTAGTGTTTTTGTTTTAATATTAGCACTACTAGCTACTAAAGAGTTTTTAGATATCAAACAAACTAAAAAAGAAATACCTATGTTTATAAGGTTTATTTCTTATATAATGGTTAGTTTACTTGTTTTTTTAGCAGCTACTAATAATTTAAATGTATATAGTATAGATTATCGTGTTTTCGCAGCTTTGTTTATCTCATTTTTAATCCCTATAGTTTTATATCACGATAAAAACACATATAATGTTAGTGATGCATTTTGGTTACTTGGAGGAATACTTTTTTTAGGAATAAGTTTTTCTTTGTTTATCTTAGTTAGAAATGTAAGTATAAATTATATGGTATTTTTACTACTAGTTACTTTTATAACTGATACTTATGCTTATGTTACAGGTTATCTAATAGGAAAACATAAACTATTAGAAACAGTTTCTCCTAAAAAAACATGGGAAGGATTAATAGGGGGAACAATTTTTGGAGTTATTTTTGGAGTTGTTTATTATATCAATGTAATAGATCCTAATATTTCAATATTTTTACTAATGTTAATGACTGTATTTTTATCATTAGTTGGTCAATTTGGAGATCTAGTTTTTTCAGCTATCAAAAGATATTTTGGGAAAAAAGATTATTCGAATTTAATTCCTGGTCATGGAGGAATACTAGATCGTACAGATAGTCTTATCTTTGTATTTTTAGGATTTACATTTTTTATAACATTACTATAGAAAAGAGGCCTATAT
The DNA here is from genome assembly GCA_947595415.1 of uncultured Bacilli bacterium. Lineage (GTDB taxonomy): Bacteria > Bacillota_I > Bacilli_A > RF39 > UBA660 > CANQER01. The sequence goes on along the minus strand of CANQER010000033.1, from coordinate 4,435 downwards.
GACATTTTTACTTACACTTATATATTTTATATTTATAATGGGGATAATTGTTTTTATCCATGAATTTGGACACTTTATTTTTGCGAAAAAATTTGGTGTTTATTGTTATGAATTTTCAATTGGAATGGGACCTAAAATATATAGTTTTAAAAGGAAAAATGATGAAACTACTTACTCAATTAGACTATTTCCAATTGGGGGATATGTAAGTATGGCAGGTGAAGAAGTAGAAGTTGATGAAAATATACCTCTAGATAAAAGAATGCAATCTAAAAAATGGTATCAACGTGTTTTGATTGTTACAGCAGGAGTTATTATGAATTTTCTTTTAGCTTTTATTTTACTTATTGTAGTAGGTTTACTAACTTCTTCGCCAATTAGTAATACTACTATTTCAAAAGTTGATAGTAATAATCCTGCTTATCAAAGTGGTCTTAAAAAAGGGGATAAAATAGTTAGTGTTGAAGGTAAAAAAGTAAAAAATGTTGAAATTTTATCTCTTGAACTTCAAACTCATAAAGGAAAAGCTGTTGATTTAGGAATTATTAGAGATAATGAAAAACAAAATATAAAAGTTAAACCTTTGATTGAAAAACAAAGTGGAACAGATATCTATAAATATGGTTTTTCTCTTACAACAACTACTAATAAAGGAATAATTTCTGCTATATATTTTAGTTTTAATAAAATAGTAGGGATTATTAATCAAATGGTTTGGGTTGTTATCTATTTGTTTACTGGAGTTTTAGGGTTAAATAGTTTATCTGGACCAATTGGTATATTTAATGTAGTAGGTACAACTGCTTCAACTGGAATGGTAAATGTTGTTTATTTGATTGCTTTTTTAAGTATTAATGTAGGTTTTATAAATATTTTACCATTCCCAGCTTTTGATGGGGGAAGGTTACTATTTTTAGTAATAGAAAAGATAAAAGGTAGTCCAGTTGATCCTAAATTAGAAAATACCATTCACAATATCTTTTTCTATTTACTATTACTTCTCATTGTGGTTGTTTGTTATAATGATATTTTAAGAATTTTTAGATAGGTGATAATATGAATAAAGAAGTATTTAAAGATATAAGTTATGGAATGTATATTGTAAGTACTAAAGGTAATGTTGGTTGTGTTATTAATACTTTAATTCAACTTACTAGTGATAATCCTAAAATAGCTATTAGTTTAAATAAAAATAACTATACAAATGAAATTATTAAAAAAAATAAAAAATTTGTTGTAGCTATTTTAAATATAAAAACAGATCCTAATGTTATTTCTAAATTTGGGTTTACTTCTTCAAAAGATAATGATAAATTTAAAGATTTAAACTATGATTTAGTTAGTGATATACCTGTTTTAAATGGTGAATCATCAGGTTATTTAGTTTGTGAAGTTATAGATATTGTTGATGTAGGAAGTCATGATTTATTTATAGCTGAAGTTATTAAATCAGAAAAAACTAACAATTTAAAACCAATGACTTATAGTTACTACCAAGAAGTTATAAAGGGTAGATCACCTAAAAATGCTCCTACTTATATTGAAGAAGAAACTGATGATTACGTATGTGATATTTGTGGATATGTTCATAAGGGGCCTTTAAGTGATGATTATGTGTGTCCAATTTGTGGAGCTAAAGCTTCCCACTTTAAAAAAAGAAACCTATAAATTTGGTTTCTTTTTTGTCATAACTTTACTTTCTTCTTTTAAATTTTCTAGATTTTTTCTCATACATTTAGGACAATCATCGATTTGGATAAAAACTTTATCAAATAAACTGAATTTATCAGAATCTAAATATTTATCAAAACTATCAATTAATAAATAATTATTATCGTTATAAATAAGAGTATATATTATTCTACCATTAGGTAATTTTATTTCCATTTTATTGTTAGTAAAACTATAAGTAAAATCACTATTTTTAGGTTTTAGTTCAAAACTACATTTTGCATACTCCATTTTTTCTTTTAAAATGTTATAAATGTTAATTAATTTATCGTAATTGTTAAAAATATAATTACCAGCTATACTTATGTTTTTATCGTTACTAGGAATAACTTCTTTAATGTTTAAAATATTGTGATCGTAATAAAAAACTATTTTTATATTATTGTGAATACTACTAAAAGTAAGTTCATTTGTTTCGTAATTTAAACTAAAGTTTTGATTATGAAGATTGTTTATCAAACTTATAGTATCATCTTTTATAATGTATTTTTTAGTTGATTGTTTCATACTAGTATAAGTATTAATTACCTCATTTAATGAAACACTTTTTTCGTTTTTTAAATCGTTTGATTTGTTGTTTATTTTAGATACAATCAAATTAATTGAGGATATTAAAGTACCATAATTATGATTAAACCACATATCAGTACTTATTTCACAATCAGTATAAAAGTATAATTCTTTTTTTTCTTTATCGTAATTGTATTCAAAATATTGACAATTAGGATTATTTTTTTTAATAACTTCAATACAACTATCACATTCATCTAAACTAATATTAGGAATGATAGTACTTATCTTATATTTCATATATAACCTCCTAATTTCATAATACACCAATTATAAAACCCTGTCAATAATTCATTTGTTTATAAGGATATAAAAACAATATTAAAAAGACAAAAATTAGAGTTAAAAAAATGATTTTTTATGAAATTTATGTTATAATTAGATTAACATAGGAGGGCATATGATAAGAATATATACTAGTACAAATGGCTTAAAAGAAATTAGTCGTATCGAACCTGGGTGTTGGATCGATGTTATAGCTCCTAATGAAGAAGAAATTAAATATATTAGTGAAAAGTGTCATGTAAGTAAAGATTTTTTAGCAAACGTTTTAGATGATCAAGAAACATCACGTGTAGAAACAGATGAAACTTCGACACTTGTTATAGTTGATGTTCCATATATTGAAGATAAAAGACATAAAAATAGGTATACAACTATACCTTTAGGTATTATTTTAACTTCTACTAATCATTTTATTACAGTATGTTTAAAGGATACAGAAGTTATTCAAAATTTTCGAAATGGTGTTATAAAAGAGTTAGATACAAATAAGAAAACACGTTTTACAATTCAGTTACTTTTAAATACGTCTATTACTTATTTGAACTATTTAAATATTATTAATAAAGAGATTGCAGAACGTGAGAAGGGGTTATCTAAATCAACGCAAAATAAGGAGTTACTTAACTTACTAGATATTCAAAAAAGTTTAGTGTATTTTCTAACGTCGTTGAAGGGTAATGATACAGTTTTAGAAAGACTTATTAAAGGAAATGTGATGCCACTTTATGAGGGTGATGAAGGAATATTAGAAGATGCTATTATAGAGACAAAACAAGGAATTGAAATGACGACTATTTATCGTGAGATACTTGCGAGTATGTCTGATACTTATGCGACAATAATTTCTAATAATTTAAATGGTATTATGAAATTTTTAGCTGGTATTACGATTGTATTTTCGATTCCTACAATGATAGCTTCATTTATGGGAATGAATGTTCCTTTGGGGATTTTTTCAAAACATCCAGGATCTTTTGGATTTATTGTGGTTATTTCGATTTTACTTTCCATAATAATTGCTTTATGGTTAAAGAAAAAAAATATGTTATAAAGGAGATAGTATGAATAATAAAGGGTTTGCTATATCATCAGTAATATATAGTATTTTGGTTTTATTTATGTTGCTTTTACTTGGTTTGATTACTGTTATGGGAAGTAGAAAGGTAATATTAGATAAATCAAAACTACAAATTAAAAATGAGTTAAATCATGAGGGTGAAAATAAGTTAATTATCTATAAAGAAAGTATTTTAAATGGGGCTAATCCTAAATTGACTAAAGATATGATACCAATAGTTTATGAGAATAATAAATGGGTGAAAGCTAATATTTATGGTAAATGGTATAGTTATAAAGAACAAAATTGGGCAAATATGGCTTTAGTATCTGATAGTAATTACGCAAAGTATAATGCTTTGGATGCTGGAGTTGAAATACCAGAAAGTGATATTATAGGATATTTTGTGTGGATACCAAGGTATAAGTATCAAATATTTAATAGTACTTTATATACATCGCAATCTGGAAAAACGACTAACGAAAAAGAGATACAAATAAAATTTCAGGGAATAGATTACCAAGAAGAGGCTGGATCCTCAAATAATGATTGGTTAACGCACCCAGCGTTTACAACATTAGGAGTAAGTGGAATTTGGGTAGGAAAGTTTGAGATAACTGGAAGTATAACTGCAATAACAGTCAAACCAAATTTACCTAGTATAAGAGAACAAAAAGTTCAAACATTTTTTGATAAGCTATATAATTTTAATAGAGACTTAGATAGTCATATGATGAAAAATACAGAATGGGGAGCAGTAGCCTATTTATCTCATTCAAAATATGGTAAATG